>JACQGS010000303.1 GCA_016199405.1 Chloroflexota bacterium
CGCCCGGGCGCGGGGGACCTTTTTTCAATTCCGGACCCCGATTGGGTTGCGGAACTTTTTTCAAGTATGAGGGCTGATTCGGCATCTTCACCGCCTATAACTGCATATACGGCTTTCGCCGCGATAGAGTTTCAAGTCCACGCGCGTCAAATTGGGCGGATTATAACCGATATACCGGGATTTGGAAAATCGCCGTCAATTTTCAATGCCCAATTCCATTTGCCACATGGCATTTTCCGCCACCAAGCCATGCGCGCCGACGCCGATCAATCGCACCGCGCGCCGCGAATCCCAATGAATTTCTAATAGGTTTGCCGTGCAACTTACAATCGTTTGCGCGTCGCGCGTCGGCGCGGGCAGCGTGGTCTGCCGCGTGATCGTCGTGAAATCGCCATAGCGCAGTTTCAATACGATTGTCCGCGCGCGATAGCCCGCGCGCTGCAAATCCCGCGCCACGCGCTCGCTCATCCCGCGCAATTCTTTTTCGATCACCCGCGCGTCGCGCGTGTCGCGCTCGAACGTGTTTTCTTGGCTAACCGATTTCGTATCGCGGTCTGTTTCAATCGCCGAATCGCTAATGCCGCGCGCGGCGCGCTGCAAATACTCGCCGACCTTGCCAAACTCGGCGCGCAATTCCTCCGCCGGCACGCGCGCCAAATCGCCGATCGTTTGCACGTTCCACTTTTTCAATTTCTCGCGCGTCACGCGTCCAGCGCCCGGCAATTTCTCGACCGGCAACGGCGCAAGAAACCTTTCTTCATCTCCCGCCGCGACGACAATAAACCCGCGCGGCTTGACCGTATTGCACGCGACTTTCGACACTAGCTTGTTCGCCGCGACCGCGAGCGTGGAATCCAATCCGATCTCATCCTTGATCCGTTGCTGGATTTCTTTCGCGATAGTTTTTGCGTCCTGCTCCGCCGGAATTTCCAGGTACGCTTCGTCAATCGAAACTTGTTCGAGGAGCAGCGAGTACTCGCGCAGAATGTTCATCACGCGACGCGAATATTCCGAGTAAACGCGATGGCGCACGGGCACGATGATCGCCTGCGGACACAGCTGCGCGGCGCGAAAGAGCGGCATCGCGGAATGCACGCCGAATTTCCGCGCCTCGTACGACGCGGTCGAAACGACGCCGCGGCCGCTGGGATTGCCCATCGCGACAATGACCGGCTTGCCTTGGAGTTGGGGATTCAAGAGGACTTCGACCGACGCGAAAAACGCGTCGAGGTCGAGGTGAATGACTTGGCGCACGCCGCAAGTATAGCACAAAAAATTTCCGCCCTTTTTGCTCACGGTGCGGGCGGAGTGCTATAATGCGCATAATGTCCATCGCTTACTTTGATCTGATTGGCGGCGCGAGCGGCGATATGCTGCTCGGCGCACTGATCGACGCGGGCTTGTCGCTCGAGGCGTTGCGCGCGGATTTGCACGCGCTCCATCTCAACGACTGGTCGCTTGAAACCGAACGCGTGACGCGCGGCGGCATCGCCGCGACGCGCGCCATCGTCCGCGCGCGAGACGCCGCACGCGAACGCGCGCTGAATGATTTGCTCGCGCTCGTCGCGCAGAGTGATTTACCGCCGGCAATTCGCGCGCCGAGCGAAAAAGTTTTGCGTCGTTTGGGACAAGTGGAAGCGCACCTCCACAACGTGCCGCTCGAAAAAATTCATTTGCACGAACTCGGCGGCATGGATACGCTGATTGATGTCGTCGGCGCAGTCGCCGGTTTGCATCGACTCGGCATCGCGCAGGTTTTTTGCGCGCCGTTTCCGCTCGCGCGCGGAATGATCGAGACGCGGCATGGCGCCTTTCCGCTGCCCGCGCCGGCAACGCTCGCGCTCATTCACGAACGCGGCGCTCCGATTATGGGCGTGGAAGGTGATATGGAAACGGTCACCCCGACCGGCGCGGCGATCCTCACGACGCTCGCGCAAAATTTCGGCGAGTTGCCGGCGATGAATGTTCGAGCGCTGGGTTATGGCGCGGGGACACGCGACGACGCGGCGCGCCCAAACCTTCTGCGCGTTCTTGTCGGCGCGGCGACGGAAAAAGATGGTGAAAGCGTAGAGTCATTGCGGATGCTCGAAACCAATATTGACGATCTCAATCCGCAATTTTTCGATTACGCGATGCAACGGCTCTTGGAACGTGGCGCGCTCGATGTCACGTTGACGCCCCTGCAGATGAAAAAGAATCGCCCCGCGACGCTCGTGCGCGTGCTCTGTCGCGCGGAGCACGCGGCGGAATTGCGGGCAATCCTGTTTGAAGAGACCTCGACGCTGGGAATACGCGAGCAGGGGGTCACGCGTTATTCGCTCGCGCGCGAAATTATTTCCGTCGACACGCGCTTTGGAACGCTGCGCGCGAAAATTGCGCACCGACCGAACGGAGAGCAAACGATCGCGCCCGAGTACGACGACTGTTCCCGCGCCGCGCGCGCGTTCAAGGCGCCGCTCCGCGCGGTGTGGGAAGAGGTGATCGAGCAAGCGCAGAAAGTGATCGTCACGTAGCAAAAGAATCACAGATGCTATCGGCAAATTTGGAAAAGAACCGTTCCGTTCCGATGAGTATTCTGAAAATTCGAGTGCGCTTCGATGCAGATGGGCTACCGACGCCGCTTGCGGATGGCAAAACGATCGCGCGCGCATCGGCTTTAGGGCTTGATGCGCGCGCGTATTTAGAAAACAACGGCGCATAGAATTTTTTTCAACCGCTCGGCGATCTCATCACGGATCCGACGAATCAGGACTTTCGCTCGGTTGTCATCCTTCGACAGGCTCAGGACAAGTTTTCGAGCCGGTCTTGCGAGAAATCTCTCAGCGATGACCGAGATTTCCACTTGCCCTGGCGGGAACGCAAGTGCCAGGGTCACTCCGTTCGAAACACTTGCGCCGCACGCAAGTGCAGGTGTGACAAGCGAAAGCCCTACGGACACGTATGTGAATGATGGGATGATGGTGCTCATCGAATGAAACGTGGGATGCGCTTAAAGACGATGCGCTCCTATGGCGTCACCTTGATCGTGTAACAAATCTCGAAAAGCTTCTCCGCTGTTCCAACAGTCCCATTTGACTTGCTTTTAATGGGGCAATAGGTGCCGGCCGACCAATTCGCCGACCCTTCATAATCCCCAGCGACTTCTCCCATATACGGATGGAGTTGGAACGTGGCGTTCTCGTGGCAACGTACTACGACGCCCAAATCCTCTGTGCGTAACAAATTTTTGACAATTGTGACGGAAATCGGTTTCGTTTCTCCCGAATTGATCGTAATGTAACCGGAATTGGGCCATCGGTGAAAATCACCATATATTGCGTTAAGATCGCAAGTAATCTGGGCACCAGTGAATGGCTGCCTATCGTCAAGAACCTTGATAGTGCTAAAAGTAACCGCGACGGTACAGGCGGAGGTTGTTCCATTGGTAGTGGCGCTGGCGGCGGATTCGCCCGCGTCATTAAACGCTTTGACATAGTACGAATACTTTTGACCGCACGGCAGCCCATCCGGAAAGCCAACGCCTGCGCGCCCGCTGGCTGGCAGCGGTATCGTGGTTTTCAAAATCTCATCTCTTCCGGTGCGATAAATGTGAAAACCGTTTTCGATTGTCGAGGTATCGGTATAGTCAACTCTCACTGCCGTTGCTGATATAGCGCTAGCACCGGTGATAGTGGGTGGACAGGGAACGGTGACTGCGTGATCCACGGGACTGTCCGCCGATTCTCCCGCGCCGTTGACCGCGCGCACAAAGTACGTGCCCTCCCCGTTACAAAACAAAGCATCAAAGTCGTAATTGTTCGTGTTGCTTGGCAGCCGGGGTCCCACTTTGGTCGCGGACGTACCTTGCTGATAGACCTGAAACCCTGTTTCATTCGGTGTGTCGTTCCATCTAAAGTGAATGGTCGTGCGTTCTCCTGTCGCTATAAAAGTCGTCGGCGCGCAGGGAATGGTGACCGCAGTAGGCATTGGGCTATTGGAAGATGGACCAGCGGCATTTACGGCGACAATGTAAAATTTGCCGGAGAAATTGCAACCTATCCCAGTCAATTGGGCTGATTGCGGTCCTGTGCCGCTGTGCGCTCCGGGCGAGAGCACCGGGTTCGTTACACCGTCTTGATAGATTTTGAAACCCGTTTCATTGTTAGAATTGTCAGTCCAATTGAAGGTGACCGTCGTCCCAAAGCCGGATGCGGTGAAACCACTCGGCGCGGTGGGAGCTGCAGGATCGGGACGAACCCCCGCCCCTACGTCATCAACATTCACCCTTACTGTTCTCGTCTCGGTGTTGTTGCTGCAGCGCGCGGTCAGCGTATACGTGGTCGTCGTATTAGGAGAGACATTGCGCGAAGCATTTGCGGTAATAACTCCGCCAAGACTAGGCTCAATTTGAATTGAATCGGCATTAGTGACCGTCCAACTCAATGTGGTGGATTCTCCAACGGTGATGGTTGTTCGCGACGCGGTGAAGGTGATGTTTGGCGTGCCGCTACAGCCGCTTGGATTTGGCTGTGGCTGTTGCGGCGGTTGCACCGCGATAGCCGGCGTCAGCGATGGGGTCGGTGAAGCGCTGGTTGCGCCAGACAGAGGTGTGAGCGTAGATGTTGCGCTCGTTGCAAAAAAGAGCGGTGTGAGCGTCGGTGTGTTGGTCGCCAGCGGCGTCAACGACGGAAATATTTCCGGCGTCAGCGTCGCGGCGAGTGCCTGCGCAGGTGTTGACGTTGGCGTTGGCGTCGGCACGCCGATTTCAATCTCAATTGGAACGCAAGCCGCGAGAGCAACGACCGCACAAAGAGTTAGCGCGATTAAATTCCAGAGCGGCAATTTTTTCGAATCCATTTCATCCCTCCTTTAAGGAATGAGGGCTTTCGCTTGAGGCGGATCAACAGGCATTCGTGCGCGCGGAGACAGCCGCAGGCGCAGTGGATGGGCCAGCGCTGTTGTAAGCACGCACAGTGTACGAATGATTTTCATTGCAGCTCATTCCGCCCACACTGCCGCCCATCGAGCCGATTCCAGTTTTCGCAGCCAAATCCTTAACTTGGCTGCCATCTCGGTAAACATGAAAGCCATCTTCGTTGGTTGCGTTGTCGGTGAACTGGAACACAACCTCAGTCTTGGAAATGCCGCTGGCAGTAAAGCCAGTCGGCGCGCACGGAATTGTAACCGCATTATCCGTGTTGCTGTTCTCGGATTCCCCAATACTATTGACCGCGCGCACAAAGTAAGCGGCACTATGATTACAAAACAGCCCAGTATCATCTCGGAACGTGAATGTGCCTGACACCACAGGTCCCACTTTGGTGTGGGGCGAACCAACCTTATAGACTTGAAATCCGGCTGCCGTATGGTTGGCAGTCATCGCCCATCTATGAGTAATGGTCGTCCCTGAACCATCCGCTATGAAACTCGTCGGCGCGCAGGGAATCGTAGTCACTGGGTCGGTGTTACTGGGTTCTGAATCTCCCGCGTCATTGTAGGCGGTCATATAGAATGTAGAATTGACGTTGCAATACGTGCCGATTGTCTGATCTACACCACTAGGCATTCCATCGCGCTTGGTTAGCGTTCTACGAGTACTCGCGTCACCACCGGTCACGTAAACGCGAAAACCCAACTCATTGGTTGACTTGTCATTAAATCTAATATCGACTAGCCCCTGAGCTTTGCCGCTTGCGCTAACAATTTCCGGCGGGCAGGGTTTATTGAACCCGCGAAGGTGGTTGCTGTCCGGAGATTCCACGTTCGCGCTATTGACGGCGCGCACGAAGAATTTGGCGTCCGTATCACAATCAAATGGACTCGAGTAACTAGTCCCGCTTGACGCGGAATTAATTAGCGTTGGACTCGGACTTCCTTCCCGATATAGCTTATAGCCCATTGGTGAAGCCACGCTCCAATTAAAGATAATCTTGGGACCATCACCATTTGCCGAGAAATTCGTCGGCGCGGCGGGAGCAGCGGGCGGTAGAACTAACGACGGGTTCACGTCCACCACCACTTCTTTGAAAGCGATTGCGCTGTTGCCACAGCGCGCCCTCACGGTAAAAATAGTTCTCCCCGGTGCGTTGAAAGTGAATGGGCGCGAACCGGATGTTCCTATGATCCCAAGGTTCTCATCACCTAGCACCGTGTCCGCATTGGTGACCTGCCAACTCAATGTTATAGATTCTCCTGCCGTGATAGTCGTTCGCGACGCGGTGAAAGAGATGTTTGGCGTCCCGCTACAGCCGCTTGGATTTGGTTGTGGCTGTTGCGGTTGCACTCCGCTAACGGGCGGTGATGTGAGTGTTGGCGTATCGGTAGCCGCAAAGAGAGGTGTGAGTGAAGGGGTTGCGCTGGTTGCACCCGCCAGCGGTGTGAGTGTCGGTGTCTCGGTCGTCAGCGGCGTCAAAGACGGAAATATTTCCGGCGTCTGCGTCGTCGTGAGTGCCTCCGCAGGTGTTGATGTTGGAGTCGGCGCGCCGATTCTAATCGTGATTGGCTGGCAAGCCGCGAGAACAATGACAGCGCAGAGCGTTAGCGCGATCAAATTCCAGCGATGTAATTTTATAGGGCTCATTCTGATTCTCCTGTGGAAAATAGATTAGTGCACGGACACAAAGACTCTGACGCGGCGTATCCATTTGCTTTGCCGCGCGGTGACGACTGAATGATCGCTGTCGGACTGGCTGGGAAAAGGGAAATAAAAAAAGGCAACCCCAATTAACCGAAGGGGGTTACCTTTCGCCTGAGATGAATTCGATTCTTTGAAACAGCGGGCGCGCGGCTAGGAAAAATGCAGGCGCGAAAAGATGTGGCTAGAAAAAACCACGCGGATATTTGAATCCACAAACGATCGACTGTTTGCATAGTCCCCTTCCCAAAACTCTATGCTTTAGACGGATCGGTTTTTGGTTTGGATCAGCGCAATATTAGATGATCATTGCGAGTTGCGCGCCGATTATAACAAAAGTGCGGCGGTTGTCAAAGCGCGTTCTGCAATAACTTTATTTCTCCATTCGCATCGGCGCGCGAAATCTGCTCACCCTCTCTCGCATTGATTATGACCCAATTCTTTTTCTCCATTGTGACTTGCGCAGAACCCGAGGAAGAACCGCTCAGCGAGTTGGCATCGCAATAGAACACGCAACGTTATCGGCGAATTTGGAAAGAAACTGTCCCCTTCCAAAAAGCATTCTGAACATTCGAGTGCGCTTCGATGCTCAGTTTGTAATCCCCGTTTTCGATCTTGACGCCGTTGGGCCACTTGTCCGTCTGATTAAAGTACAGCACGTCGCAATTCGGTTCGCCGCCCCCAAAAGAACAATACGCCGGATTGTTTTCCGTGTGCGAGTAAAAAGCAGTGCTGGCTCGGCAATCATTGACGTTGGCTTTGCAAAAATAAAAGCTGACATCTTTGACGTCTTTGCCATCCGCGCGATTATTCTTGCAATCCGGATAGCAGATGCGAATGCGAAAGACCAGATAATCCTTCGCGACTGCCTCGCCTGACATTACCGGATCGTTCATCGTAAATCCTTGTCCATCAATTGCCGAGATTTTCAGGGAAGGCAACGCGAGTCCCGTGACCGGCGTGGGTGGAATCGTCAGCACAGTCGGCAACGGTGTATTTGACGGGAGAGGCGCGGAGGTCGGTGGAAGCGCGGTTGGATTGGATTGAGGTGGAGCCGGGGTCGCGGTCACAACAATGATGATCGGCGTTGGCGCGGCGCACGCGGAGATTGCGAGAATCATCCATACAAAGAGCACGATAATAACTTTATTCATTTCTCCCCCTCCCTGAACGCTCACGGTGATGACGCGAGCGCCTTTTGAACGTCGGTCAGATATTTTTCACAAGTCACCACGACAACGTTTTGCAGAATTTTGTCCGGGTATTTTTTTAGTTTGACGCACTCGGAATAAATCTGCACGGCTTTGCCGTACGCCGCCTTGCTCTGCTCTTTTTCACTCACTTGCGCGTGCGCGAGCCCTTTTTCATAATACGCATTCCCCAACAACAAGTCGGTTTGACCGAGCATTCGATATTGCTCTGTGAGCCCGGGCAACTGCGGCTCGGCGAATTGAATCGCGCGATCAAACGCGGCAATCGCCATTTTCCAATCTTGCTGATGCAAAAAGGATTCGCCCTGTAAAAAACTCGCATTGCCCAACGACAGTTGCGCTTTGAGCAAGGTCGGCGCGTCATTCGACCGCGCGGCGAGATCGTTGGCGGTTGAATATTCTTGCACGGCGCGCTGGATCCATTGCGGATCGTTGAATCGCTCCAGCGGAGATTGGAGGTTCGCGCGCGTCAACGCCACGCCGCCCAAACCGATATGGGCGCGCGCGTACGAATCGTCCGCCCGCCGAGAAGCCGTATACGCTGTCTCCGCGCTTGCGAAATACGCTTCGATTTGCGTGTTCGCCTCCGCAACTTTCGCGCGGAAGGCATCCGCTTCACTCGGAGTCGCGGCAGTCGTCGCTTTCAGCGCGTAATCTTCCGCCAGCGCGATTTTCGCTTGCGCCAAAAAAAGATTTTCGCGGCCGATGAAAAAATTGATCACCTGCGCGCCTTGGCTCGACTGCGCGGCGGCGGAACTCGTCAGCGCGTCTTTGAAAATATCGAGTGCTCGCGTGTTCTGCCCAAAGCCATCATACATGACGCCCAACGTAAACTTCGAAAATAATTCCAACCGCTCCGTCATCGCGGTTTTCAGATTCAAACTCGTCTCGGTGATCGCTTCGCCCAGATTGTGCTTGCCGATAATTTCATCGGCTTCATTCTGCAGCGGCGCGACATAGAATTCGGGAGTGAACGACGTGCCATCGCCGGTCGGCTTGAAAGTTCCATAGACCACAATATTCGCGCCAATCCCCTGCGCGAGTTTTTGCGCTTCGGTTTCGGTCGCAATGCGTCCAATCGTATAACGCATTTCTTTCAAATACATACTGCTATGCCAAACCTGCAATTGGAATTGGTCTTGCACCTTTTGCGGCAAGTCTTTAAACGTGCTCTTGAGCGTCGTAAAAGTAAACTCGCTCAAGCCCGCGCCCGCGGCCGATTCAATCGCTTTGCCGCTTTGATCTATCTCCCCAAAATCAGCCACGACGACATTGAAGTACGGATACTTGGGATTCAAGGGCATCTTGACCGGCAACGAAAAATAGTATGCCGTGCCTCCGCCAACCAAGAGGAAAATAATCAACGCCACAATGACCGGCAATGCCGGAACAACCAGCGTGCCAATCTTGATTATATTTTTGCCGACGACAACATCGCTCGCGCCTTCGCCCACATCGGCAATAATCACATCGCCGCGTTGAATTTTGGGAATCGCGTCCGTCGCGCGTTTGCGTTTATCGGTTGAAGATGGTCTTAGCATGACGATTACGCCGGAATTTTACGCGTTACCAAAGCGTTGCTTTGCCCACTTGATCGCGATTTCACCGGCTTTGCCGACGACCTTGCCCGCCGCCGGCGTTGCGAACAACCCCACCAC
>JACQGS010000316.1 GCA_016199405.1 Chloroflexota bacterium
AACACCTGCCCCTTCAAATCTGTGTTGGACTGTGTCTGAGTAGTTTGATACCTTCGAGATGTCATCCCGAAGGTCTCATTAACGCAATCTCGCTTATTTGAGGGTCACAAACGTGAACGACTCGGACGTGGGGATGGCAACCAGTTTAGAGACGGCGACTACTTCGAGGCGGTTGGAACCAGCCGCCAGCGCGTTTGTCTGCGCGGCGGTGAGTGATACCGCCCACTCTCCGTCTTTCACGGCTTTAGCATCACCGGACAAACCGACGTTTCCGGTCGCATCCACCAGAATGAACTTGACAAAGTCAATGTCCTTCTGGGCGTACGGTTGATTCTTGTACGTGACTTTGACCGAGAACTCAGCGGCTTGCCCCGACGTCACGCGGGTAGGTCCGGACACCGCGACGGTCGAGATCTGGGGTGCGGCAAAGCGCGCCCATTTGTCGCCAACATCCGGAAATTCTGCCCACTTGCGGAGGGTCAGAATCTTTTCCGTCGAACGGACCTGATGCAGGTAGAAGGGACCGTTGCCAACCCAGAAATGGCCGCGTTCTTTGTAGAACTTGTCCAGATTGCCGTAACGGGCTTTGGCTTCGTCGGCTGTGACGAATTTGCCCAGCGTCGCGGCGTACGGAATGGTTCCCTTGCTGATCGAGTTGGCGAGGTGCTTTTCAAGAACTTTCAGCACTGGACCGGCGATCCAGTTCTGCCACTCGACTTTGAGCGTGGCGGCTTTGGCGGTGGAGAACACGGCTTCTTTGGCGCCGTCGGCTTGAACGCCGAGCGCGATGGTGTGCCACGCGCCGATGCCCTGCGAATAGTACGGATAGACATCGCGCGCGTTCGCGATCAACTCAGCATCCAAGAAGAACGTATCGCTGTACGATTCAACCACGAGCGGATTTTGCGACACGATCCTCCAGCCGCGGAAATTCTGCGTAAAGGCGCGGAACGCGGGCGCCGCCGCGGCGTCATAGATCGCGCTCTTCTCATTCGGGCGATCAAAGGTCATGATCATGCCCATCACGAAATCGCCAACGGACATGGGACTGCCGTCGTGCCATTTCATTTTGAACATGTCTTTGTCGTAATAGAGCACGGTCTTGGTCTTGGCGGTCAACGTCTGGGTGTATTTTTCGCCAACCGTGATGAACTGTTGTTTTTCCGCGTCCCAGCCCGTCCATGCATCTTTGGGGACTTCGATGGTCGGAGCGAAGTTGAGCGACACCCAGTCGAGCGTCTTGCCAACCGGCAAGCCTTGTTGGACCGTGACTTCGGCTTTTTCAAGGCGTTGGGGCCATCGTAATCCGGTGTACGGATCCGGGAACGCGCCCAGTTCACCCGTGCTGCGGACGATCATGGTGTCGTAGATAAAGTTGCTGCCGGCAACGGGATTCCAGGGTTGGGTCAAGATGCTCGGCGCGCCAAAACGAATCTGACCGCCGGTCTTGCCGGCAGTCTGAATTGTCGTGGGCCACAGCCAAGAACCGGAAATGCCGCCGGCGAGGTCACTCGCGACATTCAGATCGGCTTTGCGCACATTGACGCTCAAGCGATTGATCAAAAAGATCCGCACGGAATCTTTGAGCGAGAGCGGCAATGCCTGCGCGATCAATTTTTGTCGTTCGGCGAGGGTCGTGAACTTGCTGAGCGCCAATTCTTCCGCAACCTTGTTAAAGTCTGCGGCGGGCTTGTACCCTTGCCACAAACTGTCCGAACGGCCGCGGGGCGTATAGTAAAAGTCGAAATTGCCGGCAAGGTCGCGGTTGACGACGGTGGAGATCCAACCGCCGGTATACATGTGCATCTTGCCATCGGCAGGATCGGCATTCAGCCAGAGAGGGGTGGATTCGGCGGCAGTCTTGTACTGACGATCAACCGTAAAGCCGATATCTTCGAGTTGCTTGCCGAGATAGTCGCCAATCGCGCGGCGCTCATCTTCGGTGCGGATGATGATGATCAGGGTAACGGGCTTGCCTTGGAAATTCCACTTGCCCGCCGTCAGTTCCGCGCCCAATTTCTTCATTTCGGCGTCGATGACTTCTTTTGCCTTCTTGGCATCGTAGGCGTATTTGATCTCCAATGTTTTGACGATGTCGGCATTCTTGGCATAGTCGGGGAAAACCGGATTGAACGTCGTAAACATCGGGATCGCCAAGCCGCCATAGATTTCCTTGGCGATGTAATTGCGATCGATCAGCATGTTCATCGCCTCGCGGATTGCGGCAACGGAAAACGGATTGAGGCGTCCGTCTTTGAAGGTGGGACCGGCGGGATTGAACGTCAACTCGGATGTGGATCCGTAAGACGGATCGCCAACCGCCGTTTTGGAATCTTTCAACTTGGCGTAGATTTTTGGATCCGAAATCGCGAACCCGTAGAGACTCATATCGCCGGCTTCAATGATACTGACCGCTTTGGCGCTGTCGGGCTCTTCGTAGAAAACGACTTCGTCAACATTCGCGCCCTTGCTGGCGGGCGGCTTGGGCGCGGCGACAGTCGCCGGCGCCGCCGTTGGCGCCGTCGTCGGCGCGGGCGCTTTCGTGGGCGCAACCGTTGCCGCCGGCGTCGCCGTTGGCGCGGGCGCGCACGCGGCAATCAATGCCAGCATGAGCGCGAGCGCGGCAAACAATGCAAATTTTTTCATTTTCTCTTCTCCTCCTGAAAATCTTTCCGATTGAGCTGCGGGAAAATCATTCAGACCTCCACTCTGGAAATTTTCGATTGCCGATTGCCAATTTTCGATTTCCGCCGCCCAGAGCCAAGCGAAACGATAAATCGAAAACACTTGCACCCGATAGTGCGACCGTCATACCGTGCTTTGCACGGCGTCAATGACGCACTATCGTGCGTACGTTGCAGTGCAGGTGTCGCGATTCAAAAATCGAAAATGAATTGGCGGGGGAATGCCGCGAAAACGCGGCAGTCGAAGGGTGACCGCCTTGATGAGTGGAGTATCTTCTTTGAATGACCACCTCCTTTTCGCGTGATATGCCTGAAGATGCGCGGGATTATATGGGATTGCAGGGAGGATGTCAAAAGGCGAGGATTAGACCGCAAACGCCTCGCGCAACAGCACAATCGCGTTCAGCCAATAATACACGTACGTCCACAGCAACGCCAGCGCGATCCACCGTAACGCGTCGCCCAAATCACTCCGCCATTCCCACGCGATCCGCGCGCAAAAAATGGTCGCGGTCAGCGCGAATACGACCGCCGCCGCCGCGCTGATTTTCAGCGGCGCTTGCCCCAGCATCTCGCCAAGCGGCGCGATGAAAAACGCGAGCGCGGCAACCAAAACCACAAACGCGGCGACGCCGCGCGCCGGCGAAATTACCGGCAAGACGCGCAACCAACTCAGCGCGATCAAGAGCACCAGCGTCCAGCGCCAGAAATTTACGATCAGCAGAACGATGACGAGAAAAAATCCGGTCCCAACCGTCACGAGCAGATTCCCAAACGCCGCATCGCCGGCAAACCCGAGCCGATGCCACACCTCCGGCTCCGCGGCGCTGCGATTGTCCGCCGTAAACAGCGCGGCAGTATCCGGCGCGATATTTTCGATCCAAAATAATCGCCGCGCGCCGTCGCGTAACGCGATCAATTGCGGCTGCACCGCGCCGCTGGTCGTCGTCGCGGTGAGGCGCGTCTCCGCGCCGTGCGCCGCGCCGTTGAGATCGAACGCGCGCGAATAAATTTGCAAACGCCCGTCGCGTTTGCGCGCCTCCGCCCACGTCAATTGCCATCCATGCTCCAACAGCAACAGATCCACCCGCGCGCTCGCGCGCACGCCGCTGAGCGCGACCGCATTCGCCAAGAGCGCGTTGCCCTCCCGATCAAACCAGCTCAGGCGCGCGTTTCCGCCCGGCGATTCGACCAGCGTGATGTTGCCGCGCGCATCCGCCGCGAGCGCCAGCGGATAGCCGGCGACACTCCCCGTCGAATTTTGCGGACGCCGCCCGAGGAGGCGCGGCTCGTCGAGCGCGCGCCCGTTCAAATCGTAACGGCGATAACGCAGCTCAACTGATTTATTATCATCCGCGAAATAAAAAACGTGCGCGATATTATCCGAGACAATCAGGGACGGATCCAGCAAGAGCAGCGTTTCGCTGGAGAGCCGCGTCGGTGGAAGCATAAAAGATCCCGCCGCGTCCACGCGTGCCCCGTAAATTGCCGGCGCGCCCTGTCGCTGCTCGCGCCAGATCAAGAACGCGCCGCCGGCGCCGTCCGCCGCCGCGTGAAAATCGGTCAGGATGCCTTCCGCGGGATAAATTATTGCCGGCGAAAAATTCGCGTCCGCCGCGCTCACGCGCATGAGCTGAATCGTCGCCGCCGCATTTTCTTTTTTCGCAATAAAGAAGAGCAAAAGCGATCCGTCAATGCTCGGCGCCAGGCGCGGCAACCCTACGCGCGTCTCGGCAAAGCCGGTCGTCGCGACGCGCGTCAACGCGAACGCGGGCGCGTCGGCGTAACTCGCCAACGTCACGCGGCTTTCCATTCCGCTCGGCTCTATCCACGCCAGATGCACGGACCCGCGCGCGTCGGCGGACACGGGGTATGGCTCGCGATACGCGACGCGCGCGAACTCGCGCGGCGCGCTCCAGCCGGGCACGTACGTCAGCGGAATCGGCTGCGCGAGCAGCGCGCCAAGCATCCCGGCGAGCAGAATTACGGCAGACAAGATCGCGGCGCGATGGAAGCGGAGAGGAGAGATTAGAGATTGGAGTTTCGTTCGTAGCATAGCGCCTCGTGCGCGCTCTTTGTGCGCGTTAGAAAAAGAAACTCTAGCCGGCGTGGACTAGAGTCAGTGAATTGGGCAACCGCCCAACCGCGCTGCGCGGGCGAACGGACAGTGCGGCGGTCCTTCCATCCATCGCTTACTCCTTCAGCCGCGGATCCAGCGCGTCGCGCAAACCGTTGCCCATAAAATTGACCGCGAGCACCGTGATGAAAATAAAAGTGCCGGGGATGAACAGCAACCCGCGCGCGCTTTCAATGTCAATAAACCGCTGCGCGTTCGTCAGCATATTGCCCCACGACGGCGTCGGCGGCTGAACGCCGAGACCGAGAAACGATAACGCGGTTTCGGTGAGAATCACACCGCCGATTTGCAACGACGCCGCGACGATAATCGGCGAGATCGCGTTCGGCAAAATATGACGAAAGATAATCCGCATATTCGGTGCGCCCACCACACGCGCGGCGTCCACATAATCGCGCGCGCGAATGCCCAAAAATTCTCCGCGCACCAAGCGCGCGACGCCCATCCAGCTCACCGATGCAATCACAAACGCCAAACCCCACCACGGCGGGCGAAAGACGATGCTGACCAATAACAGCAAGAACAGACCCGGCACGGAAAGCAAAATATCAATAAAGCGGCTGATCAGCGTATCCACCCAGCCGCCGAAAAAGCCAGCCAGCGCGCCGCTCACCGTGCCGATGCTCACCGTAAAGCAGACCGTCAGAAACGAAATGAATAGAGAAACTTGCGCGCCAAAAATAATGCGCGTCAGAACATCGCGCCCCAAGTCGTCCGTGCCAAACCAATTGATCGGCACTTCCGGATTCCTCTGCCACCCAATCGGTTTGTAGGCGAAAAGTGGATTGACCTTGTTGGGATCATACCGCGTCAAGTAATCGGAAATCGGCGTCGCGAGAATTGCAAGCGCGGTCAGAACGACGAGCACACCGGCGCCCGCCATCGCGAGTTTGTCGCGTTTGAAACGCCGCCACGCGAGTTCGAGCAAACTCGCCGTTTTTTTGGACGCCTCGGCGGCAAAAATATCCGTGAGCCCGTCGCTGAACGCCGCTAAAGTAGATTGGGTTGCCATCAAATCGCCTATGAATACTTGATGCGCGGATCCAAGAACGAGTAGGCAATGTCGGCGAGCAAATTGCCGAAAATCGTCAAGACGGATGCCATCATCACCACGCCCATAATTACCGGATAATCGCGCTGGGTCGCGGCGGTAAATGCCAGCCGCGCCATGCCGGGCCACGAAAAAATTGTTTCGATAATCAACGCGCCGCCAATCAAACCGGGCAACGACAATCCCAGCAACGTCGCAAACGGAATGAGCGCGTTCCGCAGCGTGTGCTTGAAAATGACGAGGCGTTCGTGCAAACCCTTCGCGCGCGCGGTGCGGACATAATCCTGCCGAATCACTTCGAGCATCGACGCGCGAATATAGCGATTCCACAAGGCGACATTCAGGAACGCGAGCGTGAATGCCGGCATCACCAAATGCCACACCACGTCGCCGATTTCGATCTCGGATTTGCGGATGTCGACAATTCCGCCGGTGGGAAACCAGCGCAATTCCACCGCAAAAATCAAGATCATCAAGATCGCAAACCAAAAGCTCGGGATTGCCGCGCCGGCGGTGGAGAGGATCGTCGAAAAATTGTCGAATTTGGAATATTGCTTGACCGCGGAAAAAACGCCCATCGGCACTGCCAGCAAGAGCGCGAGCGCCAACGCCGTCCCGGTGAGCAAAAGCGTTTTCGGCAGACGGTCGCCGATCATTTCCGAAACTTTGACCCCGCGCTGAATCAACGACGTACCGAGATCGCCGCGCATCAGACCGCTCAGAAAAATCACATAGCGTTCCGGCACGGATTTATCCAGCCCCAGACTCGCGCGGATGCGCGCGACGTCTTCGGCTTTGATATTGGGATCCGCCAGAATCAAATCGGATGTGGGACCGCCGGGCACGGCGTTGATCAAAAAGAAGACGATAAATGTAATTCCGAAAAATGTCGGGACCGCTTGAATCAAGCGACGGAACAGAAATTTCGTCATTGGACTCCTCCACCGGCGGCGATGCGATTCAGGGCGAGTGTTGCCGACGCCATTCGAATCGCGCGATCGCCAACGCGTCCGGGACGTTCATGGAACCGTTCACGGCGTACATGGGAATCTGAATGGCGCGTTGGCATTCGGCGAGGATTGACGCGGGTATTCCCCCGCGCTCATTGCCGATCAAAAACGCGCAGGGCTTCGGTAACTGGCATTCCAAATACTCGTCGTGTTCGTCGTCAACTCGATGGCAAGCAGGGGTTGAAGCGACGGGCTGTGCGCATGAAAGATGGCATTGGAAATATATGTCCGGTGCGCAGAGCCGCATTGCTCTGCGCACCGGTTTTCGTTTATACGCTTACGGCTTCTTCGCCGCGATCCACCATTCGTGCCGGTTATTCAGCGAACCCGCCGCCGACGGCGTATAGCCGTTCAGTCGCTTGGAAAAGCCGGCGATGGTTTTGCTAAAGAACAAGATCCCGCTTGGGACCTCATCGGCAATAATCTCCTGCATCTTGAAGTACGCATCCTTGCGTTTGCTTTGATCGAGTGTGTTCAGCGCGTCGTCAATGATTTTGTCGAGATCTTTGTTGCTGTAGCGGTTCAAGTTGAACGCGCTGCCGGAATCCGTGTGCCACATCACTTTTTGATTCGGATCCACGCCCCACGAAAAACCGACGAGGAACACTTCATAATCGCGCGTGCCGTCCGGCGTCGCGCCGATGCGTTTCAAAAACGCGTTGAATTCCTCGGTCGCGGTCTTGGCTTCGACGCCAATGTCTTTCCAGTTGGATTGCATCGCGACGATGGCGGCTTCGCGCACTTTGTTGCCGGCATTCGTCCACAACGTGAACGACATTTTCTTGCCGTCTTTCGCGCGAATGCCGTCCGCGCCCTTCTTCCAGCCGGCTTCCTCTAACAGCGCTTCGGCTTTCTTCGCGTCGTAGGTGTACACCGGCTTGTTGTCTTTGTTGTACGCCCACGAAATCGGCGGGATCACCGTATTCGCGACGGTGCCATAGCCAAAGAGCTGGCTATCCACAATCGCTTTGCGGTCAATCGCGTACAACAATGCCTGCCGAACTTTTTTGTCGAGGAAGAGCGTGCTCTTCGCCGGATCCATTTGGAACGCGAAGAACGTGAAGCCGAACACATCGTAATCCACGACGTTCAAGCCCTCGACTTTTTTCGCTTCGGCGGCTTGCGCGGCGTCAATGGCTCCCCAATCAATCTCGCCCGTCTTCAGTTGCGCGAAGAGCGCGGTCGAATCGGGCACGACCTTGTAGGTGTATTGACCGAGTTTCGGTTTGCCCTTGAAATAGTTGGGATTCGCGACCAGCGTGATGTGGTCGTCCTTCACCCATTCCTTGAACATGAAAGGACCGGTGTAAACCGGTTTCTTGGTGTTGAATTCGTGATCGGTGAAGGCTTTACCAACAGAAGTGCCCAAAATGCTCTTGGGCAGAATACCGTAGCCATAATCGGAGACGAGCGTATCCGCTTTGACTTTACCATAGGTGAATTCGATGGTGTAGTCGTCAATGACTTTGATGCCATCTTTGGTGCCAAACGCGGTTTCCATCTGCGAGCGGCGCGGCGAGGCGTTGTCTTTCTCGAAGATGGAATCGTAGGTGTACTTGACATCCGCTGCCGTCATTTCTTTGCCGTCGTGGAACTTGACGCCCTTGCGGAGTTTGAACGTGACTTTGAGATTGTCCGGCGCGACGGTGAACGATTCGCAGAGATCACATTCGGGAGTCAGATCGCGCTTGACTTGCAACAATCCGTTGCTCAAGAAATCAACGATGCGTCCCGACGCGGTGTCGGACACAAGTATCGAGTTCAGCGTCTTGGCATCCGCGAACGATCCTTCGATCAACGTATTGCCTTCTTCAATTTTCGGCGCGGCCGTCGCGCTGGGCGCGGGCGGGGGTTGGGGCGCCGCCGGCACAGCGGTCGGCGCGGCTGTTGGCGCGGGCGCGGGCGTCGCTACCGGCGCGGGCGCGCACGCGGCAATCAACACGAGCAAAGCCGCGAGCGCGGTCAGAACAATGTACTTTTTCATTTCCTTCTCCTCCTCAATTTTTGGTGCAAGATTGCCGCAAGCAAAGAGGTGCAGATCACCACTCGATCGAAATTGTAAACGGAGAACCAGCGGGGAGAAAAATTCAGAGAGCAGAGGGTGCGCGAAGGGTTCGGAAAATAGCGCAAGATCGGCGCGCGCAGGCACAAATTCTCTCCCTCCCGATGAGTGGAGCATCTTCTTCGAGCCGTCACCTCCTCCTACAAACAGATCGCGTCGAGATTATAGGGGAACCATCAGCAGGTGTCAACAAAAAAGACAGGGCGATGGTGCCCATCGCCCTGGCGGGAGTCATCATTCAATCTTACGCACCACCCGCGCGACAAGATTCATCCACTATTCTTTCACGTCCCACTCTTCTACGTTCCACAATTCACTATTGTGCGTCGCGTTCGGCTTGAGGTTCAGGACGCGCGGGTTCGACGCGCTGACCTTGAGTCGCGGATAAAGCGGAAGAAACGGCACATCGCGATTCAGAATCTTGAGCGCGGTCTGGGCGAACTTGATCCGGGAATCGCGATCCAAATTATTGAAATAACCGGTCGCGGCAACATCATACTCGGCGTTGCAATAGCCGGTATTGTTTTGTCCAATAAATCCATTCGCGCGCGACGGGGCTTGATCACACCGGTATAAATTGACCGGCACCTGAGTATCGTTGCGCCACGCGAATTGAATCACGTCAAAACTTTGTCCGCTCAAGTACGTGTCCTCTCTGCCGCGCGCAAACAGCGCGCTGGCGAGCACGTAATCAAAGCGCACCTCGATCCCGACGGCGCGCAGATTGTCGCGGAAAACTTGCGCGATCGTTTCGACCGGCTTGTTATTCGCCAGCCCGGTGAACGCGATCGCGAAACGCTGCCCGGCTTTGGCACGAATTCCATCCGCGCCTTTCACCCAACCGGCTTGATCAAGCAATGCCTCGGCTTTTTTCGGATCATACGCGTACGGCTCCAACGCGCCGGCAGCGGCGAACGCCCAATGTGCGCGCGCGATCAGCGTATCCAAGAGCGGCACTTTGCCAAATACGACGCGGTCGGCAATTTCTTTGCGATTCAGCGCGTACGCCACCGCTTGCCGCACGCGCACGTCGTTGAAAAATGTTGGACGCGGGCGCGCGGCTTTCTCCGGCGTGACATTAAAATCGAGATGTTCCCACACCGGACTCGCGGTGAAGTAGCCGCGCAATAAATTGCGGCTGTCCGCGCGCTCGATAAACGCGACTTGCTCCACCCCTAACGCATCCTGCGTAATCACATCGCAATCGCCGGCGATGCCCTGCGTCAGCGCGTCATTCACGTCCGGAATAAAACGAAAAATCAGCCGATCCACTTTGGGCAAACCTTCTGCGGCGCGGAAATAATTGGGGTTCTTTTCCAACTCGATGTGATCACCAGCGATCCACTCTTTCATCTTGAACGCGCCGTACGCCAACGGCTTGCGCGCATACTCATTCGTTTTCAAATCCGCGGACGCGACATTTTTCAACAGGTGAACCGGCAGCGGCATAAAGAACGCACTATTGTAGTCTGGATAGAAAAACCCCGGCATGCCCGTCCACATCACGGACAATTCATTCGTCGCCGTGTAACTCGCGGTGCGATCGAACAAATAGCGATTGACGATGCCGGAATTTTTGTCCTTGAGCAGCGTGTAACCAAAGACCGCATCGGCGGCATTGAGCGGCGCACCGTCTTCCCATTTCAAACCGGCTTTCAGCTTGAACGTCGCGCTCACTTGATCCAATTCCAGATCGCGCTCGGCTTTCACGACTTCGCCGTCTGCGTTTACCATCGCCTCGCCGCGATTGACTTTCACCTTCGCCACTTTCGCGTCGCCGTCCTTGACGTTGGGAAGTTTTTCGAGGATCACCGGCTGATAATCGTAATCACGATTATCCATCGGTCCGTCCATCAACGCTTCCAGAACATGCGCGGCAGCCAGCCGCGTCGTGCCGCCGGGCAAAAGCGTTTCCGGCTCCGCGCCCATGCAAATCGTCAACGACTTGGGCGCGGTTACTTTGCGCGGCGGCGTCGCCGTCACGACTTTTTCGACGACGCGCTCAACCGTTTCAACCGAGACCGGCGGCGGCGCGGCGCACGCCGCGAGCATCAACGCACTGACGATCCAACACCAACGTCCAGACTCTTTCATTCGATTTCCCCTCGCTCAAGATTAATCACGCGCGGCGTGCGCCGACAAACGCCCCACGCCAAATGATACAGCGCGTACAGTTCCCACGCAAACGGAATATAACCGAAATAGCCCAACAGCGGCATCTCAAAAATTTTGGCAAAGCCAAAATAGGGGACCGCATAAGTCCATTTGGGCAACGCGTAGAAATTCCACATCTCCCAAAAAAATCCGCCAATCAATGCCGCGAGCGCCAGCGCGACCGGCATGCGCCAATCGCCGCGCGCCGTGTCCGCAATCAACGACGCGCGTCCACGCAAGGCATTCAGCGGATCCACGAGCAAAAATAGCCAGACCCACGTCAACGGAAACGCGACGCGCGGCGCGAGCACGATCGCGGCAAAGCCGAACGCGCCGGCGTACATCATGAGCCAAAGCACGCGCGGAGAAATCGCAAAGCGCCGCTGTGCGCGGAATCGCGCGAGCCGCGGAAACGTCGAGACCAGTTCGGTCGTTTCAAATACAGCCGGGATGACGGTGGCGAAATTGATCGTCGCGACTAGAATAATCTGCGCAATCGAATAATCTTCCGCGCCGATATAGATCCAATTGAGCACAAAATTGTTCAGCCCTTCAAACACCCACCAGCTGGGCGCACTGAGCAGGAACAACGCGGCAAATTCGCGCGGCGCGCGCGTCAGGAGCGACGAGCCCTTGCGCCAAACGACCAAGCCATCGACCGCGAGAATGTAGCCCAGCCATTGCGGAAAGAACGCATACTCGCCGAGAACGCCCCAATGCGTCCACGAGGCGTACCAAAAAAACGCGGCGAGCGCGACGCCGAAAAAGAAATGGAGCGAGAATTTCCATGGGCGCGACGTAATTGGAATTTCTGAAACTTGAGACATGCAGATTCGCGAGATTACGCGGGCAATCAATTGGGTTTCACATCTCGTTCTTGAAAATCCATGATGCTCATCTTACCCGTTTCGAAAATCTGCCAAAAGTGTTCTTCGTCTCGCCCGGAAAGCGCAAAGTACTGAGCATAAGTCAGCCCGCCAACAAACTCTTCATCCGGCCGCGGCGGCGTGCCGCCGCGTTTCTTGATCGCCAAGTCGCGGTAATAGGCAATTGCTTCGAGTTCGGGCGCGGAAGCCGGTTCCACGGTTTGCAGGTTAGGCCCAAGTTGCATTAGTTGTGCCGGTTCGTCCGGCGAAAACCGTCTGACAATTCCGGCGATTGCCACCCCGCGCGGAGAAATAGTTGTTGTTCTTGTCATTTGCTCACTCCCGGCAGAGAGGATACCCTTTTGGATCAAGTCCCTGCAATCATTCCTTTGGGATTAGTGGTATTATAGCATTCTCCCACCCACCCTCCAAACCGCCCGCCGTTTCTGGTCACACCAATGCATTTGCGCGTTTCAATGACATGGTTCGAGAGAAAAGTTCAACGATTTCCTGATGAAAAGAAATCGCGCCTGACTGATTTACAGACCGTTGCGAGTATGGTAGAATCGTTGCGAGATACCGGAGAGGAAATCGATGACAACTATTCCAGAAATTCAACGCGCGGCGGACAAAATTCGCGAGAACGTGAATCGCGTCATCGTCGGCAAATCGGAGGTAGTCGATCTCGCGATCGTCGCGCTGTTGTGCGAAGGGCACATTTTGTTTGAGGATGTGCCCGGCATCGGCAAAACGACGATGGCGAAAGCGCTGGCACGTTCGTTGGGCGCGACGTTCCGGCGCATTCAGTTCACGCCGGATTTATTGCCGAGTGATGTCACTGGCTTGGCGGTCTATAATCAAAAGACGCAGGAGTTTGATTTCAAACCCGGACCGATTATGACCCAACTCTTGCTGGCGGACGAAATCAATCGCGCAACGCCGCGCACGCAATCCGCGTTATTGGAAGCGATGCAGGAACGCCAACTCACGGTGGACGGCACGACGCGTGTGTTGCCGCGCCCCTTTCTCGTTTTGGCAACGCAAAACCCGATTGAACTCGAAGGCACGTTCCCATTGCCGGAAGCGCAAATTGACCGGTTTATGCTCAAGTTGAAACTCGGTTATCCAACCGAAGCCGAAGAGAACGAGATCATATTGCGTTTTGAACGCGAAGAGCCGTTGGAGAATTTGCCAGCCGTGGTGGATGCGGCGGCAATTTCCGAAATGCAACAGGCGGTGCGGAGCGTGCGCGTCGAAGCCTCCGTGCGCGAATATATCGTGCAAGTCGTTCGCGCGACGCGCGCGCACGCGTCGGTCGAACTCGGGTCGAGTCCGCGCGGCTCGCTCAACTTATATCGCGGCGCGCAGGCGCTCGCGGCAATCCGTGGACGCGCGTACGTGATCCCGGACGATCCCAAAATTCTCGCGCCGTATGTTTTGACGCATCGCATCATGATCGGCGCGCAGACGCGCTTGCGCGGGCGGAGCGCGGAGCAGATTGTGAAAGAAGTGGTGGAGTCGGTGCCGGTGCCGGTGGAGCAATAAAGACATCAGAATTCAGATGACAGACAACAGACCAATCCTGAATTACTGACAATCTGCTGTCTGTTGTCTGCTATCTTTCATCTTACGAATGTTCAATTCCTCTTGGTTGCGCTTCGCCGCGCTGATGGTTCTATTTGGCGTCGTGGTCAAAAGCCCGGCGTTGATCGTTCTCGCGGTTTTGCTCCTCACGATTATTCCGGTCGCGTGGGCGTGGAATCGCGTCGCGTTGTATCGCGTCAGTTACGATCGCGCGTTGAGCGAGCATCGCGTTTTTGTCGGCGAGACGATCGATCTCAGCGTGCGCGTGGGCAATCGTAAACTGTTGCCGCTCGCATGGGTGCGCGTCGACGATCAATTTCCCTCGGCGCTGCCGCCGGCGCACAAAGAACTCGCGCCGTCGCACATTCCACTCACCGGTTTTCTCGTGCACCGCGCCGCGCTCGGACCGTTTGAACGCGCGCGGTGGGATTATCGAATGAATTGCCATCGGCGCGGCTATTACACGTTGGGTCCAGCGCGCGTTCGCTCCGGCGATTTGTTTGGCTTGTTCGAGCAAAGCGCGACGCTCGCGCGCACCGATCGTTTGATCGTTTATCCGCGCCTCGAGCCGATGGAGGAATGGGGTTTGCCGGCAAAAGATCCGCTCGGCGATGTGAAAGCGCGCGTGCCGATCTTTGCCGATCCGACGCGCCCGCGCGGCGTGCGCGATTATCACCCCGACGACGCGCCCAAGCATATCCATTGGCGGGCGAGCGCGCGGCGCGGCGAATTGCAAGTCAAGCAATATGATCCGACGATTGACTATCAATGGATGTTGTTTGTGAATGTCGCGACGTTTGCGCAAGCATGGCAGGGCACCGACCCGGAAAAGTTGGAACGCGTCATTAGTCTCGCCGCATCGATTGCCAATTACGCGTCGGAAAATAAATTTGCGGTGGGGCTGATCGCGAACGGCACGTGGCCCGAATCGGACCAACGGCTCAAAATCCTGCCGAGTCGCGATCCGAATCATTTGCGGCACATTCTAGAAGCGCTCGCCGCGATCACGTCGTTTGTCACGACGCCGATTGAAAATTTATTGCGGAACGAATCGCCCAAACTGTCGTGGGGCGCAACGCTGGTGATGATCACGTCGGTCGTGACGGACGAAATTCTCGCCGAGATGGCGCGGCTGCGCCAAGTGGGTCGCCGGCTCGCGTTGATTTCGTTGGATGAAGCGTGGACGCCGCGCGAGTTGGAAGGGATTGTGGTGAGGCAAGCAAAAAGTCAAAAGTAAAAAGGCAAAAGTGGGGATCGCCGGGAGACTTTGAACTTGAAATTTGGAACTTGGGACTTGCGCATTTCCCCCCGCCGCGAACTGCGCCTCGCGTTGCTCGCCGCGATGGAAGCGTGCTGGGTGTACGCCGTGTTCGCGTTCGCCGGCGCGTGGCTGAATCTTTTACCGCCGAGCGCGCCGAGTATTTTTCTCGCGTACTGGTGCGCGCTCGTTCTGGGGCGCACGCTGCCGCGTTTGCAGTGGCGCTGGGGTTTCGCGCAACTCGCCGTCGTCGCGAGCGCGCTGGGAATCGCGTTTCTTATTGCATGGATCGAGATTTACGCGCGGCAAGCGCTCTTCGATCTCGCCGCGCCGGCGCGTTTTCTCAGCGTGCTGCTCACGTTCGCCGACCGTGTGCGCGCGGAGCATTTGATCGCGGCGGCGGTCGTTTATTGTTTTCTGCGCGGCTTGGGATTCGCGCAGCGTCCCTTGACGCTCTGGTTCATCGGCTATCAATTTCGCTTGGGAATTGTATTTTTCTTTGGAGTGCTCATTCTTTCCGGCTTTCTCAAACCGCTCGATCTTTCGGCATGGATCTTTGCGTACTTTTTCCTCGCGTTGCTTTCGATCGCGCTTGCGCGTGTGGAAGAAATGGAAAGCGCGCTCACATTGGGACCGCGCTGGGCGCTGACATTTTTGGGCGCGGTCACGCTCGTCATTTTTCTGGGGCTTGCCGGCGCGCGCGTCATTACGTTGGAGGTCGTGGAAGGTTCGTTGCGATTCTTATCGCCGGTCTGGACTTTATTTGCGGTGATCATTCTGATGATCTCGATTCCGTTTAGTTTTCTCGCCGACTTACTTTACAATTTGTTGACGCCACTCTTGGGCAGTCTCCGGAAAATGATCGATGATTTCTTGGGCAACTTTCGTACACCGACGCCGCCGGAGCAATCTGAGCCATTGCTTCAGCCCAACCCCGCGTTAGAATCGCTGTTCCCGATTCTCAAAACGGTTTTTGTTTTAGCCGTTCTTTTTATCGTCGGATTGTGGATCGCGAAAGCGTTGAATCGCCGGATGCGGCGGTACGAACAAGAGAATTTCGTGCGCGAACAGATTGGCGCGGACGAAGACGGCGCGCAGTCCGATCCGCACGCGCAGAATGCGCGCCGCGCGCGGCGGCGCAATCTCAATGCGGAATCGATCCGCCGGATTTATGCCGCGCTCGTCGCGCGCGCGGGTGATGCGGGCATCGCGCGGCGTGTCGCGGAAACGCCAAACGAATTCTTGCCGCGCCTCGAACAGTCGTGGCAAGATCGCGCGGACGATCTGGGCGCGATCACGCGCGCGTACGTCGCCGCGCATTACGGCGAAGAAAGCGCGACGCCGGAGGTGGTCACGCACGTGCGCGCGGCGTGGGATCGCGTCCAAACCTCGATCCGGCAGAAACGCGTGAAATGAAACTCGTCACCTCTACCCAAATGCGCGAACTCGAACAGCGCGCCGATGCGAGCGGCAATTCGTACGCCGCGATGATGGAACGCGCCGGCAAATCCGTCGCCGACGCGTTGTGCGCCCGAATGGATGTGCGCGCGAAGAAAATCCTCGCGCTGATCGGTCCCGGCAACAACGGCGGCGATGGCTTGGTGTGCGCGCGGCATTTGCGCGATGCCGGCGCGCGCATCACGCTGTACGTTTGGCGCCGCGCGCCGCGCGACGATGACGCGAATTGGCGGCTGTGCGTCGAGCGCGGGATTCGAACCGTACGCGCGGAAGAGGATAAGGAACTAGGGGGACTGAAGGAACTCGCGAGGGACTGCGACGTAATTGTTGATGCGCTCTTGGGAACCGGTGTCGCGCGTCCAATTGAAGGGCTGCTCAAGGATTTGCTCGCGGTCGTGAAAACAAAATCACCCAATCACCCAATCACTTTTTCTCCTCTGCTCCCCCGCGCCCGTACATCTCTCACTCTTGCCGATTCAAACACTCACCCCCGCCCTTACCTCGTCGCAGTCGATCTCCCCAGCGGCTTGAATCCCGATACCGGCGCGCTTGATCCAGCCACGCTTGCCGCCGATCTCACGATTACATTCGCGTTTCCAAAAATCGGGCAAATGATTTTTCCCGGCGCAGGCGCGGTCGGCGAACTGATCGTCGCGGATATTGGCATTCGCGCGGAATGGGCAGAGGAAATTTCGGTGGAGGTCGCCAGCGCGGGCGAAATCGCAGCGAAATTACCGGCGCGTGCGCGTGAATCACATAAAGGCACGTTCGGCAAAGCACTCATTTGCGCGGGCTCGGCGAATTACGTCGGCGCGGCGTTTCTTGCCGGCGCGGCGGCGACGCGCGCGGGCGCGGGACTCGTGACACTCGCGCTCCCGCGCGCGCTCGTTCCGATCGTCGCCGCGGCTTTGCATGAGACGACCTTCGTCGCGTTGCCGGAAAATCGCGGCGCGCTTGCCGCGCGCGCGGCGCGCGTGATGCTTGAACGCGTCGCGGATTACGACGCGTGGTTGATCGGTCCGGGGTTGGGACGCGCGGCAGAGACGGTGCGGTTTGTGTGTGCACTCGTAGGGGCGAGGCATTCGCCAGAACTAGACTCAAAGGGGCGCAAAGTCGGTACAAACCGAGCAAGGTTACATTCTGGAATTGAGCGTGCGAATGCCTCGCCCCTACCGGTGGTAATCGACGCAGACGCGCTCTTCGCGCTCGCGCAAACGCCGCGTTGGTGGAAAAAAATCGCGCCGGACCGCGCGATTCTGACGCCGCATCCCGGCGAAATGGCAACGCTCACCGGTCTATCGCGCGACGAAATTCAACGCGACCGTATCGGCATTGCTAAAAAATTCGCAGCGGAGTGGAAACAGATCGTGGTATTGAAGGGCGCGCATACGGTGGTTGCAAATGGAGACGGGCACGCGACGATCATTCCATTTGCAACGCCCGCGCTCGCGACTGCCGGCACCGGCGACGTGCTCGCCGGCGTCATCGTTGCAATGCTCGCACAAGGATTGTCCGCGTACGCCGCGGCGATGGTTGGCGCGTACGTGCACGGGCTTGCCGGCAAAATCGTGGAAGAGGAAATTGGAACTGCCGGCGGAGTGGCGAGCGA
>JACQGS010000308.1 GCA_016199405.1 Chloroflexota bacterium
GAAAAGCGGCGTTAGAGAACGCCTGCCCCTTCAAATCTGTGATGTACTGCGGCTACTTATTTGCCGACGCGTTCCGTAAACGCCAGCCCGGTCTGATTCAAGTACGTCTTGAGAGTTGCCAGATGCGCCTCCGCGCTTGACTTTTGAAAGCCGACGAAGATGCTAGAAATGAATCCACGCATCAGCGCGCGCTGATCCGGCGCGCCCAGGGCGTTGATCGCATCAATCGCACGCGCGCGGAGCGGCTCTTTCAGGTCTTTGCTCACCACGACGCCGTGCGAAGGAATCGGTCCCTGTTTTTCGAGGACGCGCGTATTTGCCAGCACTTCGTTGTAGAGTTTCTCCGGCACATCACCCGCGATGATGGCGACATCGACCTGCTTCGCTTTCAGCGCGTCCCAGCATTGGCTATAGCCGCCGCTGAAAATCGCGTCGCTGAAGAATTTCTTGGGATCCGCTTCGCCTTTTTCGGGCTTGGGCAAGAATCCGAGTTCCACCAAGCGTCCCATCGGCGAGACGTAGCCCGACGTGGAGATGGGGCTGGGGAAGCACGCCTTTTTGCCCTTCAACTCGGTTAGCGATTTGTACGCGCTCTCTTGGGGCACGACCCAGTACGAAAAATAATACGTGGCTTCGATCTTTTTGTCGTCAATGATCACTTCGCGCACTTCCGCGAGCGCCAGTTCCGCGCCGGCGAGATCCACCGCGAGATAGGCGGGCCACGCGCTCATAAACGCGATGTGCGCGTGCCCATAGCGGAGCGCTTCAATCACGCCGGCTTGACTCATCGGAAGATAAATCTCAACGTCCACATCGCCGAGTTTTTGCTCCAAGAACTGTTCGAGCGGCTTGGCTTTTTCAATCATTTCGGTCGCGGCGAGCGTCGGCTGAATCGCGACGACCAAGCGCTCTTTGGGCTTGGCTGCCGAAGGCGGCGGCGCGGGACTGCACGCAATCGCCAAGAGCAAGAGCGCGATACTCGCGGCTAGAACGGAGAAACGGTTGAGCATTTCTGCCTCCTGAGAAGATTTGGATTGGGACTCTAGTTCAAAGAAAAACTGTTGTTCAAGTTGTTGTCGCGCACGAGCATTGTCGGCACGACGATTACCCGCGCGGCACCCTCCGCGACTGCCTGATCGATTGCCTCCTTCACACGCGGCGCACAAAATTCGTTGTAGCCAGGCAGCACCCGCCAACCCAGCCGCGCTTGCAATCCCGCCGCCAGTTCATCCACCGCGGCTTTGTAGGGATCGTTCTGCGGCGTGCGCGGCCAGACGCGCAGTTTTTGTTCCAGCGCATCACGCCAGGCGCGCAGGAAACCGACTCGTTCCGCCATCCTACCCGAATGTTCCAACATCATTAGGGTTCCCACATCACGCGGTGGACAATCGCTAGCCGGCACGCCGTGCGCGGCAAGCACCACGGCGATATTCTTTGGAGAGGCATACTCTCTTGGCATTGTTCTTCTCCTAAAAATATTTCATTTGCGCGCGGCGTCATATGGATTTATAATTGGAGCAACGGCAGAGCGCGGTGCCGCAAGTTTGTAAGTCAAGCCGAATGATTGACGTTAGCATAGCATAACAATCACAGCAAGTCAATTAAAATTCTGTCAAAAAAGCGCAAGGATTTCGTCGGAGGAACGATGATGGCAACTCCAGTTGTGGAAGCGTATCTCGAAATGATTTACCTGATGGCAGTTGAAGGTCAGCCGGTGATTGGCGCGCGGTTGGCGGAATCTTTGCATGTATCGCGTCCGACCGTCACGGCAACGCTCCAGCGCGCCGCTCGGGAGGGATTTGTAAAATTCAACGCCGGCAAAGAAATCGCGCTGACGGCAAAAGGGCAAGCGATCGCCGAGTATCTGCAGCGGCGGCATTGTGTGATTGAACGGTGGCTGGTGGACGAACTCGGTTTGGATTGGGCGAATTCGGACGCGCAGGCGCATTTGTTGGAACATGCCATGTCGGACGAGGTGGCGGAATTGCTCAATAAAAAAATGGGCTCGCCGGCGGCGTGTCCGCACGGCAATCCGATTCCGGGAAATGTCCGCAGCGTCGCCGCCATCAACAGCAAATATTTTCGATTGGGCGCGGCGCGCGAAGGTGATCGGCTTGCCGTGGCGCGTGTGTCCGAATATGACCAGAATGTCGTAGAGTTGTTGAATTATTTGGGCGCGCGCGGGATTCGCCCCGGCGCGGAATTGACCATCACCGAAATCGCGCCGATGAAAGGACCATTGACTTTGAAAGTGGGCTCGCGGACCGTGTCCCTCGGTCGCGAGATTGCCAATTACGTGTGGGTTCAGAAAGCCGAATAAAAAGATGCGTCGCACCAAAATTGTTTGCACGCTCGGTCCGGCATCCGACACGGATGAGATCGTACGCGAGTTGATCCGCGCTGGGATGGATGTGGCGCGGCTGAATTTTTCGCACGGCGATCACCCAACGCACGCCGCGCGCGTCGCGCGCGTGCGTCAACTCGCGCATGCCGAAAATGCGAACGTCGCGATCCTCGCCGATTTGCAGGGACCGAAAATTCGCGTGGGCGAAATTGCCGGCGGCGCGGTGGAATTACGCGCCGGCGCGCGCCTAATGCTGACGACGCGGCAAGTCGTGGGAGATGTGCGCACGGTTGCGGTGGATTTGCCGACTTTTCCAGCGCACGTGGCCCCGGGACAGCGGATTTTGTTGAACGATGGATTGATCGAGTTGCGCGTCGAGTCGCTGAATCAGCAAGATGTTTTCACGCAAGTGGTTGCCGGCGGGCAATTATCTTCCCACAAAGGCGTGAATGTGCCGAGCGGGTTGAGCGATTTACCGGCGCTGACGGAGAAAGATCGCGCCGATCTTGCGTTCGCGGTCGAACGGCGCGTCGATTTTATCGCGCTGTCGTTTGTGCGGCGCGCGACGGATGTGATCGAACTGAAGCGCGCGTTGAAAGACGGCGGCGCGGATACGCCGGTGATCGCGAAAATCGAGCGCGTGGAAGCGATGGAAAACATCGCGGCGATTATTGAAGCGAGCGATGGGGTGATGGTCGCGCGCGGGGATTTGGGCGTGGAAGCGCCGCCGGAACAAGTGCCCTTGTATCAAAAGAAAATTATTCAGCGGGCGAACATCGCCGGCAAACCGGTGATTACCGCGACGCAAATGCTCGAATCGATGATCGGGCAGCCGCGCCCGACGCGCGCCGAGGCGAGCGATGTGGCGAACGCGATTCTCGACGGCACCGATGCGGTGATGCTTTCGGCGGAAACGGCGATTGGAAAATATCCGGTCGAGTCGGTGCAGATGATGGCGCGCATCGCCGAGACGGCGGAGGCAAATCTAGAATTTCGCGATCATTTGCAAAGCGGTGATGCCGCGCTGAGCGTGACCGACGCGATTGGCAATGCGACGTGTGAAATCGCGATGCAATTGGCGGCGCGGGCAATCATCACGGCGACGTTCAGCGGCTTTACCGCGCGCATGATCGCGCGGCATCGTCCGCCGATTACTATTTTCGCCGCCACCTCGAATGACGCGACGTTGCGGCGCGTGGCATTGGTGTGGGGCGTTCGCGGAACGCTCATCAAAGAGCCGGCAACGATGGATGAAATGATCGCGGTCTGTATTGACGCGGCAAAACGCGCAGCCATCGTGAAAAAAGGGGATTGGGTCGTGGTCACCGCGGGTGCGCCGGTGCGCGCGCCGGGTCGGACGAATATGTTGCAGGTACAGAAAGTGGATTAGCGTTCCATCGAATCATCCACCATCATCGGCGGTGGGGTCGCCATCGTCCCGGCGGCGCTGACCGAAGTGGCGCAAAACGGGCAAACATTCCAGCGCAAATTCAAGATGCGGCGGCAATTCTCGCATTGCCGTTTGAGTTTGGTGTGGCAGTTGGGGCAGAGGAGAAAATCGGGCTGAATTTTTTGATGACAGACCGGGCAAACTTGTTTCTCTTCGATGTCTTGCAAGAGCGATTCTTCCGCCAGTTCGCGTTCGAAGGATTCCGCGAGCGTGTCGCGTGGGCGCAAGAGAAAATAGAGCAGCAAGCCCGGTAGGTTGAACACGACGACCATCATGACGGAGAGCAATTGCAAAAATAGATCGCGCGAACGCGCGCGAATATCGCGATAGGTCCAGACGATCAAGCTGATCCAGATCGCCAAGAAATACGCGCCAAAGAACGCGACCAATATTTGCAATACCGCGCCGAGCGCGCTCACATCAAAGGGCATTCAAATGCTCCAATCTGCAAATTATTTGAATTATAGCATCATCTCGAAAAAATGTCACAGTCCCGGTCAATGGGATCGGAGAATCAAGGGAGGAGGAACAAAATGAAAAAGCGGATTTGGATTTCCGCACTGGGCGGCATTTTGCTCTTCGGGCTAGCCGCGTGCCAGCCCACCGCCGGCAAACCGACCATCGTGATTGTCTCACCGCCGAGCGGAAGCGAATTCAAAGAGGGCGAAAATATTTCAATTCAATCCACCGCCGCGGACGCCATCGGCATCACGCGCGTGGAAATGTTTGTGGATGGCGCGCTGGCGCGAATGGATCCATCGCCCAGCCCCCAGCCGCAATTCTCGGTCGTGCAAGCGTGGAAAGCGGTGGCGGGTGTACATACGATCACGGTGCGCGCGTACAATGTTGCCGGGGATACCAGTGATCCATCCGGAATTTCGCTGACGGTCGTCGCGTCGATTGCCGCCGCGAACACGCCGCCGCCGGCGAACCCTTTGCCGGCAGCAAAGGGTCTACCAATTGCCTGAGTTGGGCGAGCAACAACAATGTTTGCCTGACGATCACGCATCACTAACGAGGGAAAAATCCAGCACGAGAAAAAGAGCAAACGCAGCGCCGCGTTTGCTCTTTTGATTTTGCTTTTGGCTATGCTATACTCGCGCAATATTCAAAGAAGAAGGCATGGATGTATAATCCCAAAAAATTTTCGCGGCGGCTGATATTTTTGGTGGTGCTGCTCGCGGCATGCAGCAGCGCGTTGAGCAAGCCCTCGGCAGTGATTACGTCGCCGGCGAACGGCACTGATTTTCGCGAAGGCGATCAAGTCGTGATCGAATCTATCTCCGAAGATGCGCGCGCGATTGTGCGTGTGGAATTGTTGGTGGACAGCGTGGTTGTGAAAACCGATGTACCGCCGACCGCGCAAGGGCAGCCCGCGCTGGCGCTCGCACAATCGTGGAACGCGATTCAAGGCGCGCATACGATTAGCGTGCGCGCGTATAACGCGGACGGACTCGCGAGTGACCCGGTGGAAATCACCGTGAACGTTGCGCCTTCCATCGCGCAAACCGCGCCAACAACTGCCGCAACGAGCGCGCCCACCGCGTCGCCCGCGCCGACGCGTGCGTGCACCAACGCCGCGATCTTTGTCAGCGAAACAATTCCGGATCGCACCAATTTTCCTGGCGGCGCGGCGTTCGACAAAATTTGGCGATTGCGGAATAGCGGAACGTGCGAGTGGGGCAGCGGCTATACCTTTGGAAATGTTGCCGGCGAAGCGTTGACGGACAATACTTCGATCGTCGTGCCGGCGACGGCGGTCAACGCGATCGCGGAATTGCGCGTGCCGATGATCGCGCCGAACGCCGCAGGTTTGCATTCGGGAGCGTGGCAACTCAAAAGCGATGCCGGCGTAAATTTCGGTCCGCGCGTAACGATCATTATCAACGTTTCGGCTTCGACCTCCGCAACTGCGCCATCGGCGCCGGCAACTTTAAGTGCCGCCGCATGCAGCGGCGCGCCAACGCTTTCGACGTTCACCGTAACGACCGAACAAATCACGCTCGGTAATTCGACGCGCATTCAATGGGGGCTGGTCACGAACGCGAGTTCGGTGCGGATCGATCCGGATCTAGGCGCGGTCGAAACGCCGGGCTTTCGCGATGTATCGCCGCGCGCGACGACGACGTACACGCTGAGCGCGCGCTGCGGAACCGCCACGCGCACCGCGCAAATCACGATCACGGTCAATCCGGCGGGCGCGACGAACGCGAACTTTGTCGGAGCGTGGGTGCATAATTTTGGAACGCTGACTGTCGTTCAATCCGGCACGGTGATTGTGAGCACGAGCAAATACACGAACGAATTTACGACGAATAAAGCCAGCGGAAATTTAGCCGGATCCGTCAGCAGCAATACGCTGATCGGCAAGTGGACGTTGGAAGGCGTCACCGACGCGTTTACATTTTATTTGAGCGCGGATGGAAATAGCTTCGATGGGTCGGGGACGAACGGCGCGCAGCAATTTCGTTGGTGCGGCGCGCGCCCCGGCGCGGCGTTTCCAACCGGCTGCAGTTTTGCCGGCTTGTGGACGATTGCGCTGCCCGCGGTGCCGGCGTGCACGGCGCTAACGCTGACGCGCGTCGACGATTCGATTACCGGCAATCTTTGCAGCGCGCCGCTGAGCGGCGCGATCAAATACAGCGGCGCCGAAACAGTTTTTTCCGGCAACGCGTTGGTCAACGGCGCGAACAATCCATTCACATTGTATTTGCTCGATGGGTACAACGGAACGCAATTCAACGGCAATTGGAATAATAATTCCGCCAACGAATGGTGCGGCTGGCGCGGGAATGCGCCCAAACCCACGCAGTGCGGACGATGAGCCCATGGGTAAGTGTGAGAGTGTGTGGGTATGTGAGTTTGATCATTACGCCCGGATGGAATGATAAAATCCGGTTTTTCCGCGTGAAATCGCGTTTCAAAAGATTTGTTATGAATGGGACCCTGGCTCTGGTCGGCGCGGGAGAATTTCTACCGCAGATGGAATCGATAGATCGCGAATTGCTTGCGCGCGGGGGCGGCGCGCGCGTCGTCGTTCTACCAACTGCCTCCGCGCCGGACGGCGCGGGCGTGCCGGAAAAATGGGCGCGCATGGGCACCGAGCATTTTACGCGGCTCGGCGCGCGCGTGGATGCCTTGCTCGCGCTGACGCGTGCAGATTGTGCGCGCGCGGATTTCGTCAGCTATGTGCAAAGCGCGGACATTGTTTATTTCTCCGGCGGCAAGCCGGATTACTTGTGCAACACGCTCGTCGGTACGCCGCTGTGGGACGCGGTGCGCGGCGTTTTGGATCGCGGCGGCATCGTTGCCGGCTGTTCCGCCGGCGCGATGGTGATGGGCGCGCATGTGCCGAAATTTACGCGGCGCTTGGGAATGCCATCGGTTGAAAAATGGCAAAGCGGTTTTGCGCTCGTGCCGGACGCGATCATCGTGCCGCATTACAACGAATTTCCGGAAGCGCTGCTGAAACTTTTCACCGGCGCGACGCCGCCCGGCTCGTTCATCATCGGCATTGATGCGGATACCGCGTTGGTCGGATCGGACGGGACGTGGCAAGTGCTGGGTGCGGGGCGCGTGACGGTGCGCCGCGCGGGAAAAGTCGAGCGGTACACAGCAGGGGAGGGTGTGAGGGTGTGGGTATGTGTGTGAGTGTGTGCGCGAGGAGTTCGCACGCCCACGTGCGAACAAAGGATAACACAATATGGATCCTTTCATTTTACAATTAGCCGGCGCGTTAGCGATTGGCATTGCAACCGTCGGCAACAAGTTGATTGAAAAAGCCGTCGTTGAGCCGTTGCTCAAGCCCGCCGCTGAAAAAATCAAACTGGGTCTGGAAGCGCACATCAAGCCGGATAAGCGGGATGCAGAGATTGCGCAGGCGATCCGGCAAGCGGCAAAAGATGCCGCGAAAAATAAAGACGATTCGGTCGCCGTGAAATACATGCAACGGTTGAGTTTGCAAATGCTTGCCGAGCCGGAGAACGCCGGACTCCGCGATGAAATTGTCCGGCTAATGCTTCTGGTTTCGTCGGCGGATGACGCAGACATTATCCCCGCGCTACTTTTGCAAAATTTGCGCTTGTCCTCTGACCAACGCCCCGCGCTCGCCACTTTCCTTTTTTACCTGCGCCAGCGATTGAATGCGCTCGAAGATTTTCAGCCGTTGTTTGAAGCCGCACACGATCAACGCGTAGAGAACGCGCTGCGGCAAATGGAGACTGACCTCTCAACACTGTCACGCACGGTTGAAAATACCGCCGATGGGAAAGCCCTCCGCGTCCGGGAGGTCAAAGCGGATTGGAACCCTGAATTGTATTTGAAATATCTCGCCGCCGAATGTAATCGCTTGAATCTGAGCGCGGTCGATCCGAATGAAATTAAAGCGAGCGGGCGAGGCACGGTTTCTCTCATTGACGTTTACACCGATCTCGAAGTGACGACGCCGGTGCGCGAGGATCAGGCGGAAAAGAAATCGCCGCGCGCGCGCAAACCGATGGCAGAGGAGATGCTTGCGCGCGGCGAGGCGCGGCGAATGACCGCGCTGGAAGCGGTGGCGCAACCGGACAAACAATGCATTGTGCTGTTGGGCGATCCCGGTGGCGGGAAATCCACATTCGTAAATTATCTCGCGTACGCGTTGGCGATGGAGCAACTTGAGCCAAAGGCAAAATGGTTAGCGCGACTCACCGGCTGGAAACTGGAGAAACTCGTCCCCGTCCGCGTCATTCTGCGCGAATTCATCGCATGGGCAGGCGCGGACCGTAAAGCCAACGCGCAAGCGTTGTGGGACTTTATCGCGGAGGAATTAACGGGCGCGGGTCACGAAAAGCATTTCGATCCGCTGAAAGAGCATTTACTGCAAAAGGGCGGCATCGTTTTGCTGGATGGCTTGGACGAAGTGGCGGACGCCCACGCGCGACGCGAGTTTGTCAAGAAGGTTGTTCAAAATTTCGCGCAAGCGTGCCCGTTGGTTCGTCTCGTGGTCACTTCGCGCCCGTACGCTTATCGTGACGAAAAATGGAAACTCGAAGCGTTTGAAGAACATTCGCTCGCGCCCTTCAGCGCTGAACAGATCGAAAAGTTTGTGCACGCGTGGTACAACAAGATGCAAGAGATCGGTCAAGTGAATGCGGACAAAGTCAATCTAAACGTGAACGCGCTCATCCACGCGTGCGCTCGCCCGGATTTGCGCAAGTTGGCGGAGCGCCCGCTGTTACTGACTTTGATGGCGACTCTGCATACGTGGCGCGCGGGCCAATTGCCGGATGACCGCGCCACTTTATATCAAGATTGCGTCAATTTGATGCTCGCGCACTGGGAAGAGGCGCGGCGGCAAAAACAGAGCGGCGTCGAGCAAATCGAAAAAGGCATTTTGCAGACGCTTGGCATTACGCAAACGAATTTGCAAAAAGCGCTCAGTCAAGTGGCTTTCGACGCGCATACGCGGCAAGCGCAAGCGCAAAACCGAAACGTAGACACGGCGGATATAAGCGCGGATGAACTGCGCCGGTCGCTCGTCCCCGCGCTCCAAAATGATTGGAACAAGGCGAACGCGCTGATTCAGTACATTCAAACGCGCGCCGGGCTGATCTTTGAAAAAAGTCCGGACTCGGAAACCAGTCCGGGCGTCTATTCTTTTTCGCATCGCACCTTTCAAGAGTTCCTCGCCGCATGCTATTTGACGGGCAAAAAAACACCGGAGGATCTCGCAAACTTGGTCAGGCAAGATCGCGATTGGTGGCGCGAAGTATTCTTGCTGGCGGTTGGTCGCGCCGAAGGATTTCACGCTGTTGCGATTATCAATGCATTGTGTCCGCGCCCCTATCGTCGCGAGAGTTCCATTGCCGATGCCGATGCGTACGCCGCCGCGCTTGCCGCTCAGGGCGCGGCAGAAATTCATCTACACACAAGTCTCGAGGATTCACCCACCAATCAAGAAACGCTGGCGAAACTCCAGCATTGGCTCGTCGCGATCATCACGCAAGGCGCGTTACCTCTAAAGGAACGCGCCGAAGCCGCGCGTACCTTGAGCGCGCTCGGCGACCTGCGCGGTGATGTGATATCCGAAATTTCCGTGACGCTTGCTGTTCCCGCCGGCGAATTCATAATGGGGAGCAACGACTATGACAACGAAAAGCCACCGCATCGCGTAACGCTGAAAGAATATCGCATCGGAAAATATCCCGTAACGAATTCTCAGTTCCGGCGTTTCATTGATGCTGGCGGCTATCAGACGAAAGCATTGTGGACGGATGCCGGCTGGGAGTGGCGGGAGAAAAATTCAGTTGCGAAACCGGATTATTGGGATGATCCGCAATGGAATTTAGAAAATCATCCGGTTGTGGGCGTTTCTTGGTATGAGTCCGTCGCGTACTGCAACTGGCTGACAGAAACGAATCCGGGAAGAGAATTTCGTTTGCCGACCGAAGCCGAATGGGAAAAAGCCGCGCGCGGTCCTTCGACCAGCTCAGGAGACTTGCGCGAATATCCTTGGGTTGGCGATTTCGACCCGGAAAAGGCGAACACGGCTGAAAGTGGCATTGGACGAACAACGGCGGTTGGATTATTCCCGCGCGGCGCATCACAGTACGGCGCATTGGATATGGCAGGCAATGTGTGGGAGTGGTGCAGTAGTCGTTGGGGAAAAAACTGGGAGAAACCTGATTTCAAGTATCCATATCGTCTTGAAGATGGTAGAGAGGATTTGAAATCTAATGACCTCCGCGTCTTGCGCGGCGGCGCGTGGGACTACAATCAGGGCAACGCGCGCTGTGCGAACCGCGGCGGGAGCAGTCCTCACGACCGTAACGACAGCGTGGGTTTTCGGGTTGCCGAGTCGTTCTCCAAAAGCACTTGATTTCTGTTTTCTGATTTTCTGAATTCTGCGGGGGACTGGGGGCTCCGCCCCCAGCGAAATTTTTCGAATGAAAATCTACACCGATCTTTACCCGCGCATTTGCGATTTTGAAAACCTACGGCTCGCGTATCGCGCCGCGCGCAAGGGCAAGCGCGACAAGCAGCAGGTTGTCGCCTTTGAATTCGAAGCCGAATCGGAATTGATTCGTCTGCGCGACGAATTGATTTCCAGAACGTACAAGCCCGGCGCGTACGCAAATTTTCGTTTGGAGGACCGCAAACGTCGGCTGATCAGCGCCGCGCCCTTCCGCGACCGCGTCGTGCATCACGCGCTCTGCCAAATCATCGAGCCGCTGTTCGAGCGGCAATTCATTTTTGATTCGTACGCCAACCGCATTGGCAAAGGCACGCACCGCGCGCTGGATCGCGCGCAGAAATTTTGCCGCCGCTATCGCTACGTTTTTCAAGGCGACCTCGTCCAGTTTTTTCCCTCGGTTGACCACGCGATTTTGCGCGGCATTCTCGCGCAAACGATTGCGGACGACGAGACATTGGGGCTGATTGATCAGATTCTCGCCAGCGGCGCTTACATTCACACGGATGAATACCGGATGCAATGGTTTCCCGGCGACGATCTCTTCGCCGTCAATCGTCCGCGCGGCTTGCCCATCGGCAATCTCACGTCGCAGTTTTGGGGCAATGTTTATCTCACCGCGTTGGATCAATTCGTCAAGCGGGAATTGAAATGCCACGCGTACGTTCGTTATGTGGATGATTTTCTGCTCTTTGTCGACGACAAGCGGACGTTGTGGGAATGGAAAGAACGCGTAGCAGATTTCCTGCAATCTTTGCGGCTCGTAATGCACCCGCGCAAGAGCGTCGTTTATCCGGCGCACACCGGCATTCCGTTTTTGGGCTGGCGCATTTTCCGAACGCATCGCCGTTTGAAGCGCGAGAACGTACGCGATTTTTCGCGCCGGTTTCGCCGGCAGACTGCCGCGTATCAGCGCGGCGAAATTTCTCTCGCCGACTTGAGTGTTTCAACTCAATCGTGGATCGCGCACGCCGCGCACGGCGATACCTATCGCTTGCGCGCGCGATTGTTTCGCGCCATGCCAATCACGTTCGCGACTAATTCCCTCTCCCTATCAGGGAGAGGGTGAGGGTAAATACCTTTTGAGAGGAGGCTTGATTGCCCGATTCCCCGATCTTCGCCAAAGTCTACGATTTGTTACTCTGGCTTGTGCCGCGCACTTTGAAATTTCCGCGCGAGCAGCGTTTTATTCTCGCGAGCCGGCTTCAGTCTGCCGCGTTCAATCTTCAGCGCGCGCTGTTGCAGGCGGTCAAAGCGAATGATGTTCCCGCCCAATCCGCCGCGTTGCGTCAAGCCGATGTCGAACTCGCGGATCTGCGCTTGAATCTGCGGCTCTCGAATGATCTGAGTCTACTTGATGCGCGCGGCTACGAACACGTCGCGCGGATTACCGATGAAATTGGTCGTTTGCTCGGAGGGTGGCAGAAAAAAACGGTTTCAGTTTGATGCGGCATCATTGAGCATGCTCGCTCGTTGGTGTGGGGTTGGGTCGAAAAATCTTGCGCGGCGGCGCGTGGAACAACAATCAAGACAACGCGCGCTGTGCGAACCGCAACAGGAACAATCCACACAACCGTAACAACAACGTGGGTTTTCGGGTTGCCGAATCGGGCTCCCCAATTTTGCCAGAAATGCGGCGGGTCATCGGACGCGCCGCCGCGGCTTTTGGAGAACGACAGGCCTGATCCCGGCTGTGCTTTCGTTTTTCGCAAAGCCAGCCAAAGAAAAAAAGCCCCGCTTCCTCTGAAAAAGTTGAAGCGGGGCAGTTGTTTTCTCCCCTCTCCTTTCTTGGGAGAGGGGTCGCAAAGCATCACACAATTGAGTTGGTGCTCAGAAATGCGATTGCGTGTGTGATGATTTGCGAAAGGGGGTGAGGTTATCCAAACAGCCGCTGATATTCAATCAGCATACACAAATCCACGACCGTTGCAATGCCGGCTTGCTCCGCGCGTTTCGCCGCGTCCGGATTGACCGCGCCGATCTGCATCCACACATAGCGCGCGCCGATTTGGATGGCGTCCTCGACAATCGGCGGCACGTCCGCCGGCGGACGAAAGATGACGACGAGATCAATTTTCACTTCGCGCGGAATCGATCGCAAATCCGGATACGCCTTCTCGCCCAAGGCTTCGGTCACCGCCGGATTCACCGGAATAATTTTGTATTTGAGTTGTTGCAAATACTGCGGCACGTAAAACCCCGGTCGTTCTTCTTTTGTCGAAAAGCCGACGACCGCGATCGTTTTCACCGTCTTGAATAGTTCGCGCATTTCTTTGTCATTCATCTCAAATCCTTTTAGTTGTGGCATGTGACTTGCGACCTGTGCCCTGCCACGTGTCCCTTGTCACTTGTCCCGCGCGTTGAGTTTCAGCGGCAGACTCACGCGAAAACACGTCTTGCCCGGCTGCGATTCCAATTCAACTTTGCCGTGATGCTTTTGAATGATGTTGTACGTGATATTCAAGCCCAGACCCGTGCCCACGCCCGGCGCTTTGGTCGTAAAGAAGGGTTCAAAGACGCGCGCTTGAATTTCCGGCGGAATGCCCGGACCATTATCGCAGATTTCGACGACAATATTTCCTTCATTCAGCCGCGTTGATAATGCCAACTCGCCTTTGCTTTGCATCGCGTCGACCGCGTTGTCGATCAGATTCGTCCACACCTGATTCAATTCACTGCCGTACGCTTCGATGCGCGGCAAAGCCGGCGCGTACTGCCGCGTCACGGTGATGCCATTCTTCAACTTGTGCCGCAGGATGACCAGCGTGTTCTCGATGCCTTCGTGCAAATCTATATTTTGAATCGGCGCTTGATCGAGATACGAATACGATTTGACCGCTTTCACAATTTCCGAAATGCGCTCGGCGCTTAATGCGACTTCGTTGAGCAGCGCGTTCGCGGCGCAACCATGGGCAAGCCAATCCAAAACGATGGGCAACTGTGCGACAAAAATTTCGCTGAACCCCTCCACGTCCTTCAATTTCCAACCGAACGTGACCAGCGTCGGCGCGATGTCCCACGCGCGCTCAACGCCGCGCTCTTCGAGCCACTCCTGCATTTCGCTCTCGCGATCACTGCGCGTCAGCGGATCGAGTTGCGCCGGTGATTGCGCGCGATCGTCCATCGCCGCGCGCAACGCGGCAATCGTTTCGGTCTGCCGCGCGTCCAACGCCACCGCGCCGAGCGCGCTCGCCGCGTCCGCGTACGCGCGGAGCGTTTGTTGCAATTGCGTCACACTCCGTTTCGCTGCTGCCGCCGGATTATTCAATTCGTGCGCAAGACCGGCTGCCATCGTGCCCAGCGACGCCATTTTTTCCGATTGATGCAACATGCTTTCGGTATTGCGCAAGCGTTCCATAATCGTGTGCATCATCGCCAGCGGCGCGGACGGACTGCACGCCAGCAAATGTTTGAACGACTGCGCGCTGATTTTGAGAATCTGGCTCGGGACCAGCGCGCGCACGGACGCGGTGCGCGGCGTCTGCGCGAGCAGGGACAATTCGCCCAGTACTTCGCCGGCGCGGCGCACGGCGATAGAAACATTTTGTCCGCCGGATTGTTTCAAGATTTCGACATCGCCATCGAGGATCACGTACAGCGCGTCCGGCGGACTGCCTTCCTCCATAATGATCTGCCCGGGCGCGTACGCCAACTCTTCCGCGCTCTTGTACAACTCAGCGAGGTCGGCGTCTTTGAGTTCTTTAAACAGTTGCAGACGGCGCAGAAATTCGATGCTCATAATCTCCCACGAAGGGCACCAAGTAGCACAAAGATAAAATGCATAGTTTCCCACGAAGGGCACGAAGATATATACAGAAGCAAATCATCGCAGTGTTTCTCCGTATCTCTGCCAATCAGTTGACGAGTCGCTTCCACTCGAGCCGACTGACACTACCGAAATTGATGAGCAAGCCAAGCGGTTGTTTCGTCGCACTCAGATAATTGAGCAACTGTGACTCGTCCTTGCTTGAGAGTTTCTCTATCGCTTTGATCTCAACGATGATTGATGTATAGCACTGGAAATCACAAGCATATTCTTTCTTCAGCGGCCTGCCCTTGTAAAAAACACGCAAGGGCTTCTGTGGCTCGAATGGAATTTCCCTGAATCCAAGTTCCATTTCCAGCGCTTCTTGGTAAACGGCTTCGAGGAAGCCATGCCCCAACTCTTTGTGCACTTCAATTGCCGCGCCGATAATGGCATATACCTCATCTTTGAAAATAAGTTCTACCTCACCGGCGCTTCTTTGGGGCACTCATTTTCTCTTCTCCTTCGAAGATATTTTTTTCGTTTCCTTAGGGTTTGACCGAAAATAACTTGAACAGTTTGTAGA
>JACQGS010000317.1 GCA_016199405.1 Chloroflexota bacterium
CCATTATCGCCGGTGACGATGTTATCGTGGAGGTTGTCATTGCTCGAGCCATCTTGCAGAATGATGCCGCCGGCGTCGCAGCCGCGTCCGACCGTTCCATCGCCCCACGCGCAATAACGGATATTGTCTTCGGTCGTGTTGTGGGCGATCTCGCTATTCGACGTGTTTATTAGATTTATGCCCCACGCGGAATTCCGGGAGGCGGTATTGTTGCGAATCACCATGCGGTCGCTGTCGCGCACATCAATGCCGATGGCTTGCTGGTTCGTGATATTGGATTCGATTAGCCCGCCGCGCACGTTATCCAGACGGATTCCGCCGCCTTCGCTCTGTCCCAAGAAGACGCCAAAGCGATTTTGATCCACGTCGTCGAGATTGCCGGAAAGATCATTGTGGTGCAGATAGATATTGTTGCCGCCGCTGACAAAAATGCCGGTGCGATGTCGGCTCACTTTGCAATTCTTGATCTCGACATTGGTCGGCGTTTCCAAGAAGGGACGGAAAAATTGGCGCACATAGAACGCATAGCCCTGAAAATTTCTGCCTTGGACCGAATGATTGTCGCAATCAATAATGATATTGTGCCCCTGCACCTGGAAGCAATCCAGTTCCGGCGTTTTGATATCGGCGGTGAGCTTGTAATAACCGGGTTGCCAGATGGGAACGCACGAAGAAATTTGAATGATCGGCAGCGGCGTCGGGGTAAGGGTCGGCGTGGGCGTGCGTGTCGGAGTTGGAGTGCGCGTAAAGGTCGGCGTAATCGTCGGTGTTGAGGCGCGCGTCGCAGTCGCTTCGATTGTCGGCGTGGATTCAATCGCGCGGAGGGCGATGGCAGTCGGCACATCTGCGGTTGGTGGGCTCGTTGCGCCAATTTCTTGGTTCGCGCAAGCAGACAGGAAAAGCAAACTTGCCAACGCGGCAAGCGGGATGATTACGGGGCGCATGGTTCTCGCTTTAGAAAAAAATTTGCCGAATGCCGTCGCGGCATTCGTGCGCGCAAAGTATAGCACAGGGCGCGATGCCGTCCAAATTTCCGGCGGCTTTGACACGCGCGCGCTTTCCAGTTATGATTCCGAGGGTCTGAAAGGAGAACTCGTGGAAGCATTGGAAATCATTTCGGATAAAGTGCGGCAAAATTTTCAAGCCAAGAACTCTGCGCGCGATGCCGCGCTTGCCGTCTCGCGCGAATTGATTCGCCTGTGCGCGCTGTCGATTCGCGCAACGCATCGCGCGGAAGTGACGGACGCGGCGGCGCTGTTGACGCAGGCGCGCGCGCTGGCCGCGCAAATGAAGCGGCATGTCGCGGCGTACCCCGATCTCTATTTCACCGGCTATGTTCAGGACGCGCTCAAAGAACTTGCCGAAGCCCATCTCGTTCACGCGATCATCAACGATCAGCCGCTCCCCGATCCGGACGCGCTCGGCGTCGATTACGCGGCGTACTTGAACGGCTTGGGCGAAGCCGCCGGCGAATTGCGCCGCTACGCGCTCGATATTATTCGGCACGGTAACAGTGAGCGTTGCGAAAAAATTCTCGGTGTGATGGATGATATTTATTCTTTGCTCGTCACGGTGGATTTTCCGGACGCGATCACCGGCGGATTGCGCCGCACGACCGATATGGTGCGCGGCGTTTTGGAACGGACGCGCGGGGACTTGACGGTGGCGGCGCGGCAGGAAAAACTGGAGAGAACGTTGCGGGAGTTTGAAGATCGGGTGAAGCCGCGGAGCAATTGAGGTGCGGGAAATTCGTTTTGACCAAACCTTGATTGCCGCATTTGCTCACGAAAATCGCAACTGGACTCAACCTATGGCATTCTTCAGCCGTGCGGAAATCATTCAAGGTCTCTCGCGATTAGGTGAATTGGCGCGATCCAAGTAGAGTTGACGTTGATGGGCGGTGCGGTCATGGTCCTCGCGTATCAAACTCGCCCGTCGACGCGCGATGTGGATGTCTTCATTCGTTCGCCGCGTGAGGCGCGTGTCGTTCGCGAATTGGCAACACAGGTCGCCAATGAGTATGGATGGAAAGAGGATTGGTTGAACGACGCCGCCAAAGGTTACTTCATGGGTGTGAGCAAAGGAATGTTACTCTTCAACGCGCCGGGCATTCAAGCCCACGCTCCCGCCCTAGAGCAACTGCTCGCTATGAAACTTTGCGCTTGGCGTGATGATGTGGACGTTGCCGACGCGCGTCGTCTCTTGCAAGAATTGGTGCGTCGCCCAGATAAAGATAGAATCTGGAAAAGTGTCGAACCCTATTTGGTCCCAGGCGATGAATTGAAATCCCAATATGCCTTTCTCGATTTATGGGAGTCGCTCTATGGAACTGCTTGAACAATTGGCTCAAGTTGCATTGGAACGCGATAATTTGCGCCTCAGAAGTCTTGCGCAAGATTTGATGCGCAGCAAAACGCCATTCAGTACGCTTGCCCGTCCCTCAAGCCGCGATCTGCGTCTGCTAGCTTTGTCCGCAGCGCTTGTGGAGTTGCTTGCCGCGCGTCGCGGAGAGAATCCACCCGCGTGGACAAATGAGGTTGGCGCGCTGGACGCCCCATTCTTTCTGATCGAATCTGCCACGCGGATGCAACGATTACGCGTGTTGTGCGAAACGCAATCGCCCGAGCCGCTGCGCAAGCGCAAGTTATACGCTCCCCCAAACTTTCTTCAATTCGCGTGATTCACTCGCGTCCCGAATAAGTTGTTGCTTTGCCGCGCGAGATTGGGAAGTGAAATCTTTCGTGAGCAAGATGCCAAAAGAAACAGTTGAACTCAGCCCGCGCATCCTCCGCGCGAG
>JACQGS010000314.1 GCA_016199405.1 Chloroflexota bacterium
ACTTGATCTTCCGTGAACTGATCGAGCAGCTCAGCGAAATAATAGGCATAGCCCAGCCGATGCAGATCCGATTGCAGCGGTAAAAACGCGTGGCGCGTTTCGGCTTGCGTCACAATATCCAGATTGCGCCCGCGCGCCAACAGCAATTCGCTGTGCATGAATAATTCCACGTGACCGCTTTTGCGGCTCGCGGGTTTGCGCGCGCCTTTCGCCATCGCGCGCAGTTTGCCGTGATCGCGCGTATAGAGCGTGAGCAAGCGATCGGCTTCGCCCATGTCCGTCCGTTTGAGAATGATGGCTTGTACGCGGTATAATCGGTCGCGCATGCGATTATTCAATTGCCGATTTTCGATTTGCGAACTGACAATTCCTATTCAGCAACCGAAAACTGCGAATTGATTATACCACACCTCGTCGCGCAGAAAACAAAGCGGCAATCTGCGATTGCCCTTCACCCGCTATTTCTGTTTCAATTTTTCCGGACCAAAACGCTCGGGCAATAATTCGACGAGCGTAAACAGCTTGGGCTTGCCGCGCGTACAAGCGATGGCGTAGACCGCATTGCTCTTGGCGAATTCTGCAAAAACCTGGCGGCACGCGCCGCACGGCGATCCGCCGTTCCGCGTGACGACCGCGATGGCTTTCAATTCGCGTTCGCCTTCCGACACGGCTTTGAAAATCGCGACGCGTTCCGCGCACAAGCCGCTGGGATACGCCGCGTTCTCGATGTTGCAACCGGAATAAATCTTGCCCGACTTGGCAAGCACCGCCGCGCCGACCGGATATCGCGAGTAGGGCGCATACGCGTTCGCGCGCGCGCGGCGCGCGGCTTCAACCAATTTGCGGATGTTCATGGACTCGGTTCCTTTTTCTTTTCGCGCCTTTCGCGCTTTTCGCGCTTTTCACGTTTTTCGGGTGGAATTTTTCTCACGCGCACTTTTTTGATTCTGCGCGCCAACACTCCCTCGATAATGATCTCCGCATTGCCGATCCGCACCTGATCGCCTATTTTGGGAATCTTTTCCAGTTTCTGAAATACGAGACCCGCCACCGTATCGCTCTCACTCGCCAAGTCGAGCGCAAGCAAATCGTTTAATTGATCGATCGTCGCGCGTCCGTCCACGACGATTTCATTTTCGCTGAGGCGTTCGACAAGGGGGACTTCCTCTTTATCATATTCATCTTGAATTTCACCGACGATTTCTTCCAAAATATCTTCAATCGTGACAATGCCAGCGGTCCCGCCGTACTCATCCACCACCACCGCCATATGAACTTGGGACGCTTGCAATTCTTGAAGCAATTCATCCAAGCGTTTCGCTTCCGGCACAAATCGGACCGGACGGAGCAACGCGCGGATCGAAACATTTTCGGCGCCGTCGCGTAGATTCTTTAGCAAATCTTTGGCATAGAGCAAACCGCGCACGTGATCGATCGTTTCCTCAAAGACCGGCACGCGCGAATGCGCGCCGGCAATCACAATGTCTAACGCTTGACGCAAGGGCATCTCGGCATCGACTGCGACGACGTCAATGCGCGGGACCATAATGTCGCGCGCCACGGTCTTGTCCAAACGAAAAACCCCGCTGATCATTTCTCGTTCATCTGACTGAATCAAGCCGGCTTTTTCTCCCGCCGCCACGATCTGCTTCATCGTCTCATCGCTTGTATCACTCGGCGTGGCAGAATCCGAATTTGGATCGCTGAACGGAAGCAGCGCGGCAGCATCGCCCAAGAGCAGCCGCGCGAATCGCTCCAGCCGTTGACGCGCGAACTTGCGCGCGATTTCGCGCGCACCAAATACGCACAGAATCGAAATCGCGGTCGCGCCGGCGCTGAATGAAAAAGGCGTCATCGCGCCAAGCGCACCAGCACCCGCCAGTCCCGTCGCGCTGAGCACCGCGCCGATCCAGTCCAAGCGCCGAACGCGCCCAACTTGGTTCGCATAAAAAATCGGGTTGATCAAACGCACGGAGCCAGCAACCGTCTGCGCGATACCGCCGAGGCAAGCGAGCACGCCGAAAATAAACCACAACAAGAGTTCCATATCAAGTTTCGAATTACGAATTATGATTTACGAATTTTCTGATCACCCGCGCCGGCGCGCCGACCGCCAGCGAATCACTCGGCACATTCTTCGTCACGACCGACCCCGCGCCGGTGCGCGCACGATCTCCAATTGTCACCGGCGCGACGAGCATCGTATCGCTCCCAATAAACGCGTCCGCGCCAATGATCGTTTTATTTTTCTGGGCGCCGTCAAAATTGCACGTGATCGTGCCCGCGCCGATATTGGTCCGCGCGCCAATTTCCGCGTCGCCCAAATAACTAAAATGCCCGGCTTTGACTTCTTCCGCCAAGCGCGAGTTTTTCACTTCGACATAATTGCCGAGATGAACCCCGCGGCTGAGATACGCGCCGCCGCGCAAATGCGAATACGGTCCGATCTCGACGTGATCTTCCAACGTCGCGTCTTCGATCGTGGACGCGCGTACTTCACAATCATCGCCAATCTCTGAATCTTTAATCTCTGAATTCGCGCCGATGACACAATGCGCGCCGATACGCGTCCTGCCTTTGAGCTGCGTGTTCGGCTCGAGGCGGGTGTCCATTCCAATTTCCACATCCGCATCAATATAGGTCGTCGCCGGATCGACCAGCGTTACGCCGTCCAACATCCAGCGTTCATTGATGCGCTGGCGCGCGATCTTTTCCGCCTGCGCCAGATGGACACGCGTATTAATCCCGATCACTTCGGTGACATCATTGAGCGTCTCGGCTTCGACCAGAATTTCTTGAGCAACCGCGCGCGCGACGAGATCGGTCAGATAATATTCTTGCTTCTTGCCGCTCGGTTCAAGTTGCGCCAAGTTGTCCCACAGCCAATCCGCGTCAAAACAATAGACGCCGCAATTCAATTCGCGAATTTCGCGTTGCGCCGGCGTCGCGTCGGCGTCTTCGACGATGCCGATCACGCGCTGATTTGGATCGCGCAATATACGTCCGAAACCCATCGAATCATTTGAGACCACCGTTAGCATCGTCAGTTTGCCACGCGTCGCTGCGTGCCGATCGATGAGCCGTTGCAGCGTTTCGATTTTCAAGAGCGGCATATCGGCGTACATCACCAGCACAACGTTTGTTTTGCCGCGCAGAGCATCGCGCGCTTGGAGAACGGCGTGACCGGTGCCGCGTTGGTCGCGTTGTTCGACGAAATCGAGATTCGTAATTAGTAATTGGTAATTCGGGATTGCCGCGCGGACTTGATCGCCGCCATGCCCGGTAACGAGCGCGATAGTAGACGCGTTCAGCGCGCGGGCGGTCTCCAGCGCGTACAGCACCATCGGTTTGCCGGCGATGGGATGCAAGACTTTAGGCAAATCGGATTTCATCCGTGTGCCTTGACCTGCCGCTAGAATAACTGCTGCGATATTCATTGAACGCCCATCCATCCTATGTCATTGCGAGCGATCTTTGCGAAGCAATCTCCTATCTCCTGACGCGGAGATTGCTTCGTCGGTATCCTTCGACTTCGCTACGCTCCACTCAGGATGCCTCCTCGCAATGACAAGCTGAGTCACCTTATTACCACATCCGCAATTTTTGCGTCATTCAAATAGAGTGCCGCATTGCCTTTGGCGGCATCTGCCGCGATGCGTCCATCAACCAGCGTGCACAACCCGCGCCCATCGCCCGGTAGCGCGATCGCGCGCGTCGTAAGCAGATAATCGCGCGCGGCGGAATCACGCAGATAGAATCGCACGTCGCGCGCGCGAGCATTGGGCGCGCCGCGCCAGAATAGAGATAGCGAAAATTCTTGACCGGCTTGGAGCGGGTCTGCCAATAACGAATAACCGAATAGTTCAATACCATCCGCGACGCGCACGTCCGCCGGTTTTTCCGGATCCAAATCCTCCAGCCGATTTCCTTCTGACGCGCCCGCGGTCATCGTTCCGAGCAACGCGATGTTGTCATCCCCATTTGTTCGTGAGAGAACATCGCCGGTCTTGGGTTCATAAATTTCGAGTGAAGCGCGATATTCGCCCGCCGGCGCACACGCGTCTAACCCCGGATAAAATTTTTCGATAACCACATCTCCAACGTCCCACACGCTCGTCGCGTAACTGTTATCGCCCAACCATTTGTCTTCTTGCCCCCACACGCGCTCCTGCGCACCGCGCAGTTTGACCGAGAAAGAATAGTCGCGTTCCATTTTGGTCAGCGCGCGCGCAAATAACACGACAACGGGGTTGCGTCCACTCGCTCCATCGCTTTCGATGCGCAAGCCCAGCAATTCGATCTGCCCGCCAAAGTTCGCCCGATCCGTTTTTTGCGGCAGCAAAAACGCTCCGTCGTTCGCGCTGGCGCGGATCAGCGCAGGCATCGCGTCGGCAGAATCCGGCAGTTTGGCGGCTGGTACGCGGACTGCATACAGCAATACGCCGCCGTTTCGGTCCAGCACATTTTCGCGCGTGGCGATCTTGCCCAGACGCGCGAGCATCGTCTCCACACGTCTTTCTTGTTCCCACGGAAAAACATAGAGCGCGTCCTTGCCGGCGTGGTTGCTGGGCAGGACAATTGTATCCCGGCTATCGAAAGATTTCAAGCCAGTCGTGCGCGTCAAAAGTGAAATGGTGCCATTGGTGGAGAGGAGCGGTGCGAGGTAAAGTTGGTGACTGGGTGATTGGAAATTGAGCCAACGCGCCGTTTCCATTTTATCACCGTCGAATGCGTAGTAGGTTCCCGGGTCGTTGGCAAACGTGATGAAATAATCGCGAAAGGAAAAAAAGGCAGAGAAGGCGCAGAGGGCAACGATGGCGAGACGTGAAACGTATTGCGTAAAGCCGGTGGGCGCGTGGGCGCAGGGGACCAGGGGCGAATGGGAGCGAGATCGTTCCGATAGTTTGATAATCTGCGTCGCGCCCCAGGCAGGCAGAATCATTACCGCCGGCATCGCCGGCAGTGTTCGCGCAAAGTTGGGCGCATCGTCGCTCAACAACGAAATCGAAAGCATCGCGCCGATCCAAACCGCGATCAATCCGGCGCGGAGGCGCGCGAGTCGCGTCGAGCGCGGGGAGAAAAGCGCGGCGAGGAGAGCCAGCGCGCCGGCAACAAAAAACACGGCGGAAAAAGGATCAAAGACCGGGCGACCCGGTAAGTTACGCAACGCGCCCGGATCGCCGGCGATGAAAAACATCCCGGCAATTTTCGCGGCATTGCGCGCGAGCGCGGCGGGCACGTCGCCGGTTTCGCCGGCATGCGGCACAAAGATCGAAACCTGCGCGGTGTGTCCGATGAAATCAGCGGGATGTTGGAGAAAATACAATCCGAGCGGAAAAAAAAGAATCGCGGCGATTGCTAATGTAATGGCAATGCCGCGTAAATGAAACCGCGCGCGCGAACGATCGGTGATGATGGCGAAGGTCGTGAGAAAGAGGAGGGCAAACGGCAAGACGCGCGAACCGGGATAAGTATAGAGCGCGAGTGCGAGCATCACGCCGGCGAAAAGATGCTGGCGATACTCTATAGAACGCGAGGAAAGGGCACGCCAATAAAAAATGAAGAGCAGTATGGTAATCAGCGTGAGGAGCGTTACGCGCTCGCCAAAGCGATTAAAGAAGATGTGCCAAAAAGAGATCGCGGCAAAAAATGCGGCAAACGCGGCGATGCGCTTGGAATTGAATAACGCGCGCGCCAAAACGTACAGCGCCGGGATGGTCAAGGCGCCGATCACCGCGCCGGTCAACTTGAGACCGAGCGGCGTCTCCGCGCCGAAAATCGCGACGAATGGCATCGCGAGGTAAGGAAAGAGCGGCTCGGCGCCGCCGGGCGCCGCGAAAAAGATTTGGAAATGCCCCTGCAACAGCCACAAGACATCGAAAACGTAAAATGCCTGATCGAATTGAAAGCCGGGCGGAAATTGATCGAGGTTGTACACGCGGAAGAACGCGGCGAGGAGAAACAGCGCGACGAGGAGGATTTTTTCTTTCGCAGAGAGATGGCTCATTACGATTTCAGATTTCAGATTTCGGAGCTCAGATCACCAAACATTCTGCAATCTAAAACCCGAAATCCGAAATCCGAAATTCTCATGGCTGGGGATGGAAGATTCGAACTTCCGTCCACGGCTCCAAAGGCCGGTGTGCTACCACTGCACCAATCCCCAACGATGATGGCGATTCTAGCATACGACAGGAAAAACGGCAAATAGGGTAACCGCATCGTTCGTTTCTCCGGACGTGTGAGCGGAAGCGAAAAACGCCAAGCGACAGAGACCCCAATTTCCCAAGTGGGTTATCCTCCAGTCCTTTCAAAAGTTGGCAAATAAAGAACTCTTGATTTGATTGGTCATGTTTGCCGTTGCCCCATTAGTGAACAATGCGTTCGGTCACGAAACTGTCATCTGATTTCCTTGACACACTGTCCGTTATTCAATAAAATATGTTCAAAGGGTCCGAATTCGAATGAAAAGTAAAGCCGTACACCAAAGGGGCGGTGATACTACCCCCCCCCCGCCATGCAACGTAATCTCTGGCATCGTTTGCGAATTGCGCCAATCGGTTCGTGAGCTTGCGCCATCGCCGCGTAACGTTTCAATACGCGCAGGCGCAATTTTTTTGCCCTTCACTTGAATTCAGCGGCTTTGCGCGCGGAATAAAATTTGAGAATTGGCAAACGTCGCATGATTGAATTTCTGGCTTGGCTGTATTGGAGTAAACAATGAAATATTATTTCTCCAGTCTCCGTTCACGTTTGATGCTCATCGGCATACTCGCGTTACTGCCCGCGCTCGCGCTGGTGTTCTACAACAGCGCGCAGTTGCGCGCGCACGCCGCCGCGAATGCGAAAGCCGACACCCTGCGCCTCGCGCATCTTGCCGCCAGCAATCAAGACGCACTCATCGAAGGCGCGCGGCAATTATTGATTGCGCTGGCGCAAACGCCGCAGGTGCGCGACGGCAACGCGAGCGAATGTAGTCGTTTTCTCGCATCCATTGGAGCGCGATTCCCCATTTATAACGGCATGAACGCCGCGGCGCTAAATGGCGATTTATTTTGCAGTTCGTTGCCGCTCCCTCAACCTATAAACGTGTCCGACCGTGCGTACTTTCAACGCGCGCTCCAAACCCGCGATTTCGTCGTCGGCGAATACCTGATTGGCAGGGTCACCGGCAAAGCAGCGCTTTCGATGGGATATCCGATTTTGGATGACACACAGCAACTCAAGGGGATCATCTCAGTCGGATTAGGGATAGAGTGGATCAACAACCTTGCTACCATTACACAATTATCGCCCGGTTCCGTCCTTTCCGTGATTGACCGCAACGGCACGATTCTAGCGCGCTATCCCGACCCGGAAAAACATGTTGGCAAAACCTTTGCGGATGCGCCCATCGTCAAGATAATTCTGGAAAGCAAAGGTGAAGGCACGACACAAGCGTTAGGCATAGACGGCATCGAGCGCGTGTACGCTTTTCTGCCGCTCAAGACCGGCGCGGAGACATCAGCGTTTATTTCGATTGGAACTCCGAGCGCGCTTGTTTTTGCCGAAGCGGATCGCGTGACGAATACGCTTTTCATCGGCTTGGTGATAGTGACCGCGCTTGCGCTTACGGTGATCTGGATCGGCGGCGATATTTTCTTTGTGCGGCAAATTCAAAGCATACGCTCTGCCGCGGAGCGCGTGGGCAAGGGCGATTTACGCGCACGCTCCAGCATCGCGTCCGACCGCTCTGAATTGGGCGAACTGGCGCGCGAGTTTGATGCGATGGCGGAATCGCTGGAACACAAAGAAGCCGAACGTAAGCAGGCACAGGCCGCGCTCGCGCGTTCGGAAAAAGAGTTTCGCGGACTCGCGGAAAACGCGCTCGTCGGAATATTCCGCACCACCGAGAGCGGTCAAATTCTTTTTGTGAACGATTCACTCACGCGAATGCTCGAGTTCGATTCGCCGGCGGAGATGATGGCGCAGAGCGCATTTGTGCGCTACCGCTTTCCCGCCGATCGCGCGGCGTTGCTGGAGGCGTTGAAGGAAAATGGCGCGGTAAACAACTTTGAAGTTGAAATTCTAACCAAGACGAATCAGGTTCGCACCGTGCTCCTCAGCGCATGGCTCGACGAGCAGGTCTTGAGCGGAATGCTCATTGATGTCACCGAACGCAAGCGCGCGGAAGAACAAATCCGCCAACTCAACGCCGCGCTCGAAATGCGCGTGCAAGAGCGCACCGCGCAATACCGCGCCGCCAAGGAGGAAGCCGAACGCGCGAACCAAGCCAAGAGCGATTTTTTGTCGCGGATGAGCCACGAACTGCGCACCCCCCTCAA
>JACQGS010000034.1 GCA_016199405.1 Chloroflexota bacterium
ATCGCTGAGCTTCAGCCGACGGCAACTCCCACGCGTCGTCCGACTGCCACACCCATTCCTCCAACGCGGACGCCCACCCCGCAACCCTCACCTTCGCCTACCAACACGCGCCCGCCGACCACGCGTCCAACTCCACGCCCGCCGACGGCTGTTCCGCCGCCACCGGCGCCGGCGGTTGCTGCATTTCCGTACACGTATCACGCACAGTATCAAGGTTGCCAACATGCCGGTGACACTTATATCAAAGGCGCGGTATATCGAGATCGCAATGACCCGAACAGCAAAATTTCCGGCGCGATTATGGTTTTCTCCGGCGCGCCGGATGGAGAAGCGGCTGGCGTCGTCAGAACCGAGGACACCTATACTTTTATCTTGCGCGCGCAAGGCGCGTATCCCGGGAATTTTTTCGTCTGGGTCGCCAACCCTAGTCTCAAGCGCATTTCAGAAATGAGTCCGATGATCACCTTCAACGACAAAAAACCAAGCGACCCCAGCGCGTGCTGGGCAGCAATTGTAGACTTTTGGCTTGAGCCGGGACGCTGAGCCAGTTTTGGGAGGTGTGCTTTGTCAGATTCCGCACATCATCCGACGGTCGAATTAGCGCGTTTAGCCATCGAAGCGTACATCCGCGCGCGGAAAAAAATCGCGCCGCCGCGCGATTTGCCGGCGGAATTGCCAGGGCAAGCCGGCGTTTTTGTTTCGTTGCATATTGGCGCGGAACTGCGCGGCTGTATCGGCACCTTCGAGCCGCAACGCGCGACGCTCGCGGAAGAGATTATCGAGAACGCGATCAGCGCGGCAACGCGCGACCCGCGCTTTCCGCCGGTCGAACCGAGCGAACTCGCGGCGTTGAAAATTTCGGTTGACGTGCTGACGCCGCCCGAGCCGATTGATTCGATTCGCGATCAAGACCCGCGCGTGCACGGGCTGATCGTGCAATCCCGCCGCGATCAATGGAAACGCGGCTTGCTGTTGCCAGATCTGGAAACAATCGACACGGCGGAAAAGCAATTGCATTACACGCGCGTGCTCAAAGCCGGCATTACCGATTCCCGCGAACCGGTGGAAATGTACCGGTTCCGAGTGCAACGTTACCATTGATGGAAAAGAAATCCGCGCTGATTTTTTTCTTTTTTATTTCCCTCGCGTGCCGCACCAGCGATCTCATCGCCACCGGCGCCGGCGATCCAAACAGCGCGGCAGTCGCTCCGACTGTTCGCCCAACATTTACCCCAGCCCCAAGCCCACAACCTTCCCCGCGCGCGACCGCCACGCGCACCCGCACGCCGGCGCCGCGTGCGCCAACCGCGCCGCCGACCGCAATTCCACAGCCCACGCTCCCGCCCGCGCCGCCCCCACCGCCCGTTGCGAGCGGTGCCTATTTCAAGGTTTCTAAATCATCGTGTGCGGAAGGCGGCAACACACGCGTCATTGGTACCGTGTACGATGCCGGCAACAAAGTGAGCGGGTTGATCGTGCGTGTGTCCGCGGTTCCCGGCGGACCGCCCGCGATCAACGATTCGATCACGGGCGTAGATCCCAAAGACCCGCGCCGCGCCGACAGTTCATTGCAAGGGCAATATCTCCTCGCCTTGTACGAAGGTCAGCAAAAAAAAGGAAATTGGTTCGTCTTTATCATCACTCAAGCCGGCGATATACTTTCGGATGTCGGGAATATTCAAACGTCCGACGGTCGCGGCTGTAATATCGGGACAGTCGATTTTTCGCATTGATCCAACGCAAGGTTTGAGTTATCCGCGCGTTATGCTATAATCGAATCAAGAATGTCAATGCATCCCCTCCAGGGCAAAATGAAACGATGGATCCAAATCACCGCGACCCTGTCGCTGGCGGTCATTGGCATATTGCTAACCGACAATACGGACCTCAAGACTCCGCGCAATACCTATCTCAATTCCACGGATCCCGAATTGCTTACGCCGGTAAATGCCCCTCTGCCGGCGATTTCGGAAATCCACGCCACTCCGCCCAAAGTCGCACTCGCACCTGCCGGCAACAGCCCGCGTCTGCCGGCTTCTACGCCGCTCCCCACCGAACCTTCCGCCGAACTTGAAGTGCGCCAAGCGCGATTAGAAATCGCGCGACTTGCCACGCCCACCAGCAGCCCAGAAATTTCGGACCTGTATGTCCATCTGCCGCCAGATGCGCCGTTGAAACAACCTCTGCGCGTGGTCGTTGCCTTGCACGGTGTGGGCTCGCGCGGCGATGTATTCGCGCAATCGCTCATTGCCGACGCCGATCGCAACGGCTGGCTCTTGATCGCGCCCACCTTTCCGTATCGTGACCATATGAACCCGCGCGTTTTGCTCGAAGATGATTTGCAATATTCGCGCTTGCTGTACAACACGCTCGTCGCGTTGCCGCGCCGTTTGGGTTTTCGCTTGCGACCCCACGCGCTCCTCTATGGTTTTTCGCGCGGCGGGCAATTAGCACATCGCTTTGCGTTATTTTATCCGGATCGCGTGGAATCGGTCGTGACGATGTCCGCCGGCACGTACACGCTTCCGTTTGAGAGACGTTCTATTGAAAATGGCGAGCAGCTCTTGCCGCTTCCGTACGGTATCGCCGATTACTCTGAGAAGGTGGGGCATTCGTTTGATGCCAAAGAATTTGGCAAGCTCTCATTTTGGATTGCGGTCGGCGCGTCCGATGATCGCACCAGCGATGTGCCGCGTCAATTCGACCCGTATGTCGGCAAGATGCGTGTCCAACGCGCGACGGCATTTCAGAATGCGCTCAAGGAAATCGGCGTGGACACGCGACTGGTCGTCTTTCCCGGCGTCGGGCATGAGATCTCCAGCGAGATGCGCAAGGATGCGGTCAAATTTCTGCGCGATGATGAACTCTTGGACAAATTGAACGACTAGAACAGCAGTCACAGTCCATCACAGATTTGAAGGGGCAGGCGTTCTCTAACGCCGCTTTTC
>JACQGS010000307.1 GCA_016199405.1 Chloroflexota bacterium
CATCTACCAAACCCTGCTACACAATACGCATTACGCAATACGCACTACGGACTTGCTATCCCGCTCATCGAAAGCATCGCGAAATTGAACAGCGGCTGTGTGAAGAGAAATAACAACAGCACCGCCGCGCCGGAGACGACGAGCGAGGCGGTGACGAGCCGCGGCATTTGGATACGCGTCGCATCTTTCGGTTCGAGGAAGAAGCACGCGCGCACGACGTTGAAATAGTAAAAGACGGAGACGACGCTCATCACGACGCCAATCGCGGCGAGGAACAAATAGCCGGCTTTTAGCGCCGCGCCGAACACGAAAAATTTTCCGATAAAGCCGACCGTCGGTGGGATGCCGGCGAGCGAGAGAAAAAAGAACGCGAGCATGCCGGCGGCGAGCGGCGACCGCTTGACCATGCCGGCATAATCCGCGATGTCCACCGCGCCGGTCGCGCCTTCAACCGCGATGACGCAAATGAACGCGCCGAGATTCGTAAATAAATACGCGGCGACATAGATCAACAGTCCGTTCAAGCCGTTGAACGGATTGCCGAGCGATGGATCGTTGACGGCGACGAGACCGATGAGCATATAGCCGGCTTGTGCGATGGAGGAATACGCGAGCAAGCGTTTGATGTTCGTCTGTTGCAACGCCAGCAAATTGCCGAGCATCATCGTCGCAATCGCAAACACGCCGATCATGCCCGTCCACTTGTCCGTCAGCGCCGGCAAGCCGACCAAAAAGACGCGGAGCAAAACTGCAAAGCCGGCGGCTTTCGGTCCAATCGAAAGGAACGCGGTGACCGGCGTCGGCGCGCCTTCGTACGCATCCGGCGCCCATTGATGAAATGGCACCATCGAAATTTTGAATCCCAAGCCGGCGAGAACGAGAATGCCGCCGAGCATGCCGACGTTGCGAATGGACGCATCCACCGTCGAACTGAAAAGGAACGCGAGGTCGTTCAAGTTGAGGGAGCCGCTGACGCCGTACAAGAGCGATAGCCCGTACAGCATCACCGCGCTCGTAATCGCGCCGTACAGAAAATATTTGATCGCCGATTCGTTCGACTTTTTATCCTCGCGCAAAAAGCCGGTCAAGAGGTACGAGGTGTAACTGAGGAATTCGACCGAAAGATAGATCATCAACAGCGAGGTCGAGCTTGCCATCAACAACATCGCGAGAATCGCAAAGGTGAACAGCGCGAAAAAATCGCCGAGCGCGCGCGTGCGCGCTTTCAGCCAATCGAGCGAGACGAGCACAAGCGCAAAGCCGGCGACCGTGCCGATGATCTTGAAAAACGACGCGAAATTATCCACGACGTACGAATTGCCAAACAACGGGCGCGTCGTGCCCCACAACGCGAGCGTCGCGATCAACGCGGTGGCAAAGCCGAGCGCCGCGAACCACGCGAGAAAATTGCCGGCGCGCTCGCGCCAAATCAAATCGAACAGCAATATCAACAAGCCGAACGCGGCGAGAATGAGTTCGGGCGAAAGGGCAATGAGAGTGGAAAGATCGGGCATTGGGTCTCCACAAAAGGCGACGCTCCCACGCGTCGCAAGGGCGGCGTGGGAGCCGCCCCGGCTGTACTTAGAACTTGAGTGCGCTAACCAGCGCGACGGTCAACGTGTTAATCGTATTGAGAACGATGCCGGGAAAAACGCCGATGCCGATCATCAACAGCACCAGCGGCACGAGCGTTACGATTTCGTATGGATTCAAATCCTTGAGCGACAGCCATTTTTCTTTCAATTCGCCGAGCAAAACATTTTGAATCACTTTCCACAAGAACATCGCGGCGGTAAAGACAATGCCGAGCACGGAAATCGTCGAGAATAACGTGAGATTTGCGAACGCGCCGCGGAAGACGAGGAATTCGCTGACGAAGCCGGCAAGCCCGGGCAAACCGAGCGAGGCGAATGACGCGATGACGAGAAACGCGCCGTACACCGGGATTTTCGCGCCCAGCCCGCCGAACGCTTTCAAATCGCGCGTATGCGTGCGTTCGTACAGCATCCCGACGATAAAGAAGAGCGCTCCCGTGATGACGCCGTGCGTAAACATCTGCAACACCGCGCCGTTCAGCGCGATGCTTTTGTCGGTCAGCGTCGCGCCGGCGGCGGCTGCCGCGCACACGCCGAGAATCACATAGCCCATGTGATTGACCGACGAATACGCGATGAGCCGCTTGAAATCCGTTTGCGACATCGCGACGAGCGCGCCGTACACGATCGCGGTCATCGCGAGAAACGCGATCAGATTCGCGTTTGCTTGGAACACTTGCGGAAAAATTGGCAAGAGGATGCGAATGAAACCGTACGTGCCGAGTTTTAGGAGAATGCCGGCGAGAATGACCGAGCCGGCGGTTGGCGCGGCGGTGTGCGCGTCCGGCAACCAGGTGTGAAATGGAAAGAGCGGCACTTTGATCGCAAAGGCGAGAAAAATTCCCCAGAACGCCAGCGACGCGAACGTAATGTCATTTCCAAAGGGCCGCTTGGTCGCGAGCTCGAGAATGTCGAACGTGCCGGGCGAAGTCGCGGTTGAAGTAGCGATGTACATCGCAATGATGGAGAGGAGCATAAAGACCGAGCCGACGAGCGTATAGAGAAAGAATTTGATGGCGGCGTACTGCGGGCGGTCTTCGGCGTGCCCCCAAATCGCGATCAGGAAATACATCGGCACGAGTCCGAGTTCCCAAAAGACATAGAACAAAAAGAAATCGAGCGAGATGAACACGCCGATCATGCCGGTTTCGAGCAAGAGAAACATAAAGAAAAATTCGCGGACGCGTTCTTTGATCGTGAACTTGGAGTAGAACAGACCGAGCGTCGTCAGCAAACCGGTCAGCCACACAAACGGAATACTCAAGCCATCCACGCCGACATGATAGCGCACATTGATCGAGGGAATCCACGTGACGGTCTCTTCAAATTGCATCTTGGGCACATTCGGATCGAAGAGCGCGAGCCAGACTACTGTGCCGAGTACAAACGGAACGAGACTCCAAACGATCGAGAAATTTTTGACGAGACCATCTTTCCCTTTGGGAAACAAGAGCAACGCGAATGCGCCCATCAGGGGCGACAGGGCGATTAATGTGAGCCAAGGAATCATAAGTCCTCCGACCTCTCTCCTCACCCCTGCACCCCTCTCCTCTCCCCCAATAGGAGAGAGGAGAGGGGACGGGGGAATGAAGAGGGTTTTGTATCAGCGAATAAAGAATACAAATGCAAAGAGCGCCGCGCCGGTGAGACCAAAGAGCAAATAATTTTGCACTTTGCCGGTTTGAATCGCGCGCAAACCGCCGCTCACCTCATCGGTGAATAAGCCGACCTGGTTGACGAATCCATCCACAAATGTTTCGTCCAGCCACCGATTCAAGCGACCGAAGAGTGCGGACAATTTGCCGACGACATTCACGGTGCCGTCCACAATCCACTTATCGAACGCCGCGCACAGCGTCGCGATCAAAACCGTCAGCCGCACAATCGTCGCCGCGTAAATCTCGTCCACGTAATACTTGTTGCGTAAAACTTTCCACGCGGGACCGAGCCAGCGGCTCAACGGATCGCGCTCGCCGGCTTTCAGCGGGCGCATTCCGTACAACACCCACGCCAGTCCCAACCCGGCAACCGCGACGCCTACCGAAATGCCGGCGGCGATGAAGTTGAATTCCGGTTTTTCTTCCGCGACGAAAACTTGGAACGGCGCGCCGAACATTGGCGAGCCGATGAAACCGATGAAAGTGGCAAAGAGCGCGAGGATCGCGAGCGGCGCCCACATCACTGCCGGCGATTCGTGCACGTGCTCATGCGCGTGCTCATCGCGCGGCGCGCCGAAGAACGTTAGGAAAATTTGACGACCGGTGTAGAGCGCGGTGAAAAACGCGGCGAGTGTGCCGCAGAGGTATACAAACAGCGATAGCCAGTCGCCCTGCATCACGCGCTCGAGCGCGGTCGCGAGAATTTCGTCTTTGCTCCAAAAGCCGGCAAACGGCGGCAAGCCCATCAACGCGGCGGCGCCAATCAGAAACACAATCGTCGTAATGCCCATTTTCTTGCGCAAGCCGCCCATCTGCATCATATCGTTCGTGCCGATGCCGTGAATGACCGAGCCGGCGGAAAGGAACAACAGCGCTTTGAAAAACGCGTGCGTGATCAAATGAAAAGTGCCGGCGGCGTAGGCGGCGATGCCGAGCGCGGCGACCATATAACCGAGTTGCGAAATCGTCGAGTACGCGAGCACGCGCTTGATGTCGTCTTGCGCGAGTCCGATCGTCGCGGCAAAGAGCGCGGTGAACGCGCCGACGATCGCGACGGCGCCCATTGCCGGCGCGGCGGTGGTTGTCGCAAACAGCGGAAACATGCGCGCGATCAAAAAGACGCCGGCGGCAACCATCGTCGCCGCGTGAATCAACGCGCTGACCGGCGTGGGACCTTCCATCGCGTCCGGCAGCCAGACGTGAAGCGGGAATTGCGCGGACTTGCCAATCGTACCGCCGAGAATGAGCAATGCGATAATTCCGGCAGACGGAACGCCGAAGGCGGTCACATCGGTCATAATGAATTTCAGCGATTCGGGCGTAAAGATTTTATCGAAATCGAGCGTGCCGACGCGCACGTAGAGCCAAATCATGCCGATAAAGAAAATCACATCGCCGATGCGCGTTGTCAGAAATGCTTTCTTCGATGCGTCCGTCGCGCGCACAACCTGCGCGTCGTCAATGTGATGCTCGTCCGGCAAACGCACCGACCAAAAGCCGATTAGCAAGTACGAACACAACCCCATGATTTCCCAGAACACGAAAAGTTCCAAGAGGTTCGAGGAAATCACCAAGCCGAGCATGCCGGTCGCGAAAAGCGAAATGTACGCAAAGAATCGCGAATAGCGCGGGTCGTCGGTTTGGTGCGCGTGCCCATGCGCGTCGAGATGCGCGTGCCGCATATAGCCGACCGAGTAAATGAAAATCATCAAGCACGTCGTCGTCACCATCGCGAGCATCACGACCGCGAGCGGATCGAGCATCCAGCCCATCGTAAAGAACGATTGCCCCGCCGGAAACCAATCGAACTTGGCAAAGAATGGATGCTTCAATAATTCTTCGCCGTGAGGCAGCGCCTCGAGCAAAATACCGTACGCGACGACAAGCGCGCCGAAAATGCCGGCAATCGCGGTCCACGCGCTCGCGCGATGGCTGCGGTTCAAAAACAAAACGATGAGCATAAAGGCGGCAATTGGAAAAACGACGACTAGATATGCGAGGTTGAACATTGATGCCTCAGGTCACAGGGTGCAGGTCACAAGCGGCAGGTCTCGAGTATTTGCTTGGGGCTTGTGACTTGCGGCTTGAGACTATCCTTTCATGAGATTCACGTCTTCAATATTCACGGTGTCGCGCGACCGATAAATCGCGATGATGAGCGCGATGCCGACCGCGGCTTCGGCGGCGGCGAGCGTGATGACAAAGAGCGCGAAAATTTGCCCGGTCAAATCAAAGGTCGGATTCGCCGGCTTCACATAGCGCCAGAACGCGACGAGATTGATGTTCACCGCGTTCAGCATCAACTCGATGCCCATCAAAATCGCAATCGCATTCCGCCGCGCCAGCGCGCCGAACAAGCCGATGCAAAAGAGCGCGAGCGAAAGAACGAGATAGTTGGTGAGTGGAATCATGGTTGTCTCAAGTTGCAAGTCGCAAGTTTCAAGTCACATGTCGCAAGCTTCAAGTCGCAAGTTGCAAGGCGCAAGTTGCAAGTTGCAAGTCGCAAGTTGCAAGTCGTAAGTCGCAAGTCGCAAAAGCAGGTCTATGTTGCCTGTGACCTGTGACCTGCGACCTGTGATCTGTGACCTGTGACCTGTGACCTGTCACTCCCTTGCGATCACAATCGCGCCGACGAGCGCGGCGAGCAACAATAGCGACGCGACTTCAAACGGCAACACGTACGTCGTCATCAACTGCTCGCCGATCTTCGGCGTCAGGTCGGTCGTGACCGCGAACTCTTTCAGGGGCCACCGCGTGCCAATCGCGACGAAAAAGAAAATGCCAAAGAGCAACACGGCGACGATTGCCGCCGCAATCCATTGCCCGTTGAACGCCTGAAGATTGCCAGTCATCAAGCCGCGCGTCAGCATCACGGCGAACAAGAACAGCACCGCAATCGCGCCCACATAGATCAGAATTTGGACGACCGCGAGAAATTCGGCTTCGAGCAAAAAATAAATTGCGGCGACGCCAACGAGCGCGACCACCAGCCCCAGCGCGGAATGCAGCAAGTTGCGCGCGCCGACTGTAATCAATGCGCCGA
>JACQGS010000312.1 GCA_016199405.1 Chloroflexota bacterium
AAGTACGACAGCCACTCCATCGTCCACACGCCCAACGATAGCAGCGCGATATCGAACGCCGCGCGCGAAGATTTCAGCGCATGCAAACCGAGCACGAAGGATTGCAGCATTCGTTCAAAGCGCGCGACGAGACCGCGCGGCATCCAGCGTTCGAATTGGCGAATGAGCGCGAGCGCGAGTTCTTCGCGGCGCAACAAAAAAATCAAACCGGCGAGCGCGATGCCGAACAGAATCGCCGCGACGATCCCGATTGTTTCAACAACCGGCGGCAAATCCAAATGCAACGGGCTGAACGCGACGAACGCAAAGAGCAAAAACGCGATCAGTGCGATGCCGTCCGCGACGCGCTCGACGACGACGGTGCCGAGCGTGAGCATTTTAGAAATTCCTTCGCGCTTGCCGAGCGAGTACGCGCGCGCAAATTCGCCGGGGCGGCCCGGCAGGAGATTATTCAAGGCAAAGCCAACCACGAGGACCGGAAAGACGCGCGGGAGAGGAATTTTTTGCGCCGGACTGAGCAAGACGCGCCAACGCGCCGCGCGCAAAAAATAGCCGATCAGTGTAAAGCCGGCGGCGAGCATGACGAGCGGGTAATCGGCTATCGCAAACGCGTGCGCGAGTTTGCCAAAATCTACCGACCCAAGCGCGAGCGCGAGAAAAAGCGCGGAGATGAGCAGACTGAAAATAAAACCGAGGAGACGACGGGGGTTCAAAATGGGTTCAATTCAGATGGGATCTGGGAAGATCATCTCTTTCTCACAACGAATACACAGGCACAACTACTTTTCGTTCTGCCGCGCGGCGACCGCGCAAACTCTCTTCTACCGTCTTTAGCACATTAGCCGCGTAGTATCGCGTACCGCACTTTGCACATACGCCCGCTGGTACGTTTTCTATAAGGACATATTTGCCCCGCACCTCGCGGTGGAGTGTCACGCGCTTTTCGATTATTGACCCGCCACAATACTCACAGGTCTCGCCTTCCCAGAAATTCATCTTTTCTTGTTTTATCATTTTGGATTGTCCTCGAGCCAACAACTTCGTACGTGCCTCCACGCGGCCACGTCCTCCTGACTTTGCCCGTGAGAATCCCGTGCTCCACATCGTAGATATCGAACGCTTCTGCAACTGCCTCATCATCCGCGTGTTCGGTCAAATAGTACAGACCATTGCGGGCGAGACTTTGGATCTGCTTGATTTTGCTCAAGGGCTATATCCCCTACCAGAACAAATAGCAAATTTCCCGTCAAGGTTTGCTGAACATCACGACGCGATGATTCCCCGAATCCGCGACCCACAAATTGCCTTGCTGATCAAACGCCAGCCCAGCGGGCAGATTGAACGAATTCAAATCCACACCGATCGTGCCCCACACGGCTTGCACTTTGCCATCGCCGGAAAATTTGACGATGCGGTGCGCTTCGGGATCGGAAATAAAAACGTTGCCCTCCGCATCCGCCGCGAGATAGGGTTTGTTCAAGACCGATTGCCCGTCCCACGCTTGCACGGGCCACTCGGCGAGGAAATTGAAATTCGCGTCAAATTTCTGAACGCGCAGATTCCACGTATCCGCCACGAAAATATTTCCATTCGCGTCCAACGCGATGCCGACCGGTTCTTGGAAAAAGCCCGCCTCACTGCCGATGCCGCCAAATTGTCCGAGCGGATCGCCGTTGCCGCTAAATTTCAAAATCCGTTTGTTGCCGGTATCCGCGACAAACAAATTGCCTTGCGCGTCGACCGCCAGCGCGCGCGGTCCATAGAACTTATCCGGGTCCACCTTGGCGATGCCGCGCGTATCGCCATTGGCGCCCCACGTCTTGATGAATTTCCCATTTGTGTCGAATTTCTGAATGCGGTGATTCCACGTATCGGACACAAAAACATTGCCGGCACGATCAACGGCGATGCCCCAGATTTGCGTGAACGTCGCGGGCGGCGCGGGCGAAATGCCGTCCGGGCTTTTGGCGCCGAACGCGAGTAGGAATTTTCCAGTCGCATCGAATTTCTGCACGCGCGCATTGTCCGAATCGGCGACGTACATATTCCCCTGCGCGTCAAACGCGACGCCGCGCGGAAAATTAAATTGCGAATTGCCGCCGCCTTGCGTTCCCATCGTCTTCGCCGCCGGCAGTTGAATCGTTTTCTTGGCGTATTCGTCATCCGAGGCTTGAATCGGCGCGGCGCCGCCATACGACCACAGCAAACTCGCGACGTCTTTGCGGACGTAGAAGGAAAACGGATGAACGTAGGGCCAATTATTGAGACTTTCTTTATACTTGCGATAGAACCACGCGTCGAATAAACCTTTGCGTTCTTCCTCGTCCGTGAAATATTTCCCAACGCGCGCGAGACTCAGGTCTTTGTAACCTTCCAGGGGCCACCAAATTAGTTTGTATTGCCGGCGCAAATAGCGATTGCCTAGAAACGGCTTGATCGCTTCTTCATTTTTCTGCCCCGCAATCACGACCGGCGCGTCAAAGGGCACGTTCGGGTTCCCGCCGTAAAATTGCGCGTTGCGATAATTGCGCAGGTACCAGACAAATGGCCACGACGAATCATCATCATAAGCCACTTTGATCGTGCCGTTCTCGCAAGGGATTTGCGTTTTGCCGGCTTGCGTTTGCGCGCACAGCCGGCGCGACAATTCTTCGATCTCGCGCATCGCAATCGGCACGTCCGGCGATCCTTGCGCGTAAATAAGCGTCTCGACGGCGACATCCGGCTGCATAAAGACCGCGAGCCATGCCGCGCGAATCGTCAGCGCCGCCAAGAGTAGAATCGCCACGACCGCGCTGATGCGCAGAAACTCCATCGCGCGAAAGCGTTTGCCGATAAAATAGAGCGCCGGCGCGACGACTGCCACTAGCAAGACGATCGCAACGACAAACGCGTTCGTCGCGCCCAACTGAGCCAGCGCGACCCCTTGAAAAGGATTCGCGGTGAGTATCGCGACGAATAGAACCAACGCGAGCGGAATCAGCGCGGCAAGCCACGGCGCGCCGCGTCGAATCAGATCGCGCCAGTCGGCGTTCAGCAATTTTTCCAGCGCCCAGCCGGCGGTGAACGCAAGCGGGATCGTCAAATGGATCGTGAGCCACGGCATTTTCTCGCCTGCCCAGCTGAAAATAATCAATGCGCCGGCGACCCACGTGAACAGGAACGCGGTAAAGCGGCTCGCTTCATTTTCGGCGTCATACGTTGCAAAAAACGTGAGCGGGATCAGCGCGGCGATGAACACAATGACGAGTTGTTCCGCGATAATTGGCGCGGCAGATGCAAGCAAAGGCCGCAGCGCAATGTAATACCCAATGATCCAGAGCAACCATGCCAGGATCACGAGCAGTCTCAACGAACGATGCGTGAACCAATACCAAAACATTGAAACAATGCCGACAAGGTACGGCAGGAATTCATAGAGCGGCAACTGCACGAGCAAGTAATAGTACGAGGGTTGACCGCCGCGGGCGACGCCTTGTTGCGAAAGCCAATAACCGAGCGAACCGAGCAAGCCGGAGAAAAAGCCGGCGCCGTTCGTGAGCACCGACGTGAAAAATAAAATAAAGAGGGTCCAAAACAGCGCGGCGGAAACCAGCCAGACGCGCGCGTTCCACCAAATCCCCAAGAGCGCGGACAAGAGAATAATTCCCACCGTTAATGCCAAGACGCGCAAGACGACATCGGGCTGGCTGAGAATCGAAGTAATAATGTTCGCGTCGGCAAAGACGCTGATCGTGAGAAAATCTTGCTGGAAGAACCGCTGCCAAATCGGATTGAGTCCGTAAAAGAGCGCGGGCGTGATCAACGGCAGCGAGAACGTGCCGAAAATCATCGCGAGATCGAAACTGGGAATCGCGCGCCAAGAATCATCGCGCGTGCGCCAAAAGGCCAGCGCGTGCGCGCCGACAAATGCGCCAAAAAAAGGAATGCCGAAAATCGCGGCAAACAGCCCCAGCGCGAAATTACTCCAGCGGACACGGCTGCGCAAAAAACTAAAAGTGAAATGCGCGCACAAAAAGACGGCAAAGATCGTGACAAAGATAAACGTCGTCTCCATCGCCGTGTAAGCCAGCGCCAAGAACGTCGCGGACGCGATCAGCCATTTCTCCGCGCGATCGTCGAAATACTTGAAAATGCAGAGCGCCATCAAGAGGACAAATAATTCGACGTAGATATCGTGCCGGTTGAATCGCGAATAGTAGAGGACTGCCGGCGAAATCAAAAGGAGCGCGGAGGTCACGAGCGCGCCTTTGCGCCCCAGCCATTTCCGGAAAAGCCACGGCAACGCGACCAGAATAATTCCGATCAACGCGTTGGGGAGACGCGCGGTCGTATCGGTGTCGCCGAACAGGACGAACGTGCCTGCCGTCACGAGATAGAGAAAGGGTCCGTGATAAATCGGATTGTGTTGATAGCCGCGTCCGGTGTAAAGATTCCACGACCAATCAGTGTGGATGCTTTCGTCGTGATTGTACGAACGATAATCCAAATCCCACAGCCGTGTCAAGACCGCGAGCAAAAGAATCGCGACTAGGATCACACGTTCCCAATCGAATTTGAAGAGGGAGAGGATGGGTTGGTCAAGTAGGTTTTTGTGTTCGGCTGTTGCTTCCATAGATGAGTACCTGTCTGTTAGAAATTAGAAATTGGAAGTTGGAAGTTGG
>JACQGS010000309.1 GCA_016199405.1 Chloroflexota bacterium
AATTTCGGCTCTCCCGACTTTGGCGGGAAAACCCTGCCACGAATTTCACAAATTACACGAAATGGCAGCGAATTTGTGAAATTCGTGTAATTCGTGGCAAAGATTCCCGTTCATTCCGGTAGAGCCCTAATTTCTAATTTCTAACTTCCAATCTCCAATCTCTTAATCTCTTAATCTCCGTTCTCCGCCCTCACTCATACCGCAACGCTTGCCCCACACGCATCCGCGCCGCGCCGATTGCCGGCGCGAGCGAGCCGACGAGCGCGATGAGCAACGCGAAAATAAAACTGATCAAGAGCATCGCGGGACTGTAGATAAAATCGATGTGGAACAAAACGGCTTGCATCAAACTGATGAAAAACAATCCGAGGGGATAACCCAGCAAAATCCCAATGAACCAACCCCCCAATCCCAAAGCAATTCCTTCGGTCAAGAAAACCTGCGCGATTTGCCCATCGCGCGCGCCCATCGCGCGCAGCACACCGATTTCGCGCCGCCGTTCCAAAACATTCAGCGTCAACGTGTTCAGCACGCCGAGCGCGCCCATCGCGCCGATGAGCAAACTCATCGCGATCAACGCGTAGGACAAAATGCGCGATTGTTCTTTCGCGCCTTTCACTTCGCGGTACGCCGAGCCGCTCCCCATTTGGAATTTCTTGAACCGCGCGGCGAGTTCGCCCAAACGCAATTCGACGGTTGCCGGATCGTGCGCGTCGAACCCGAGCGCAAAAAAATACGCCCACCCTTGGCGATCTTGCATCCGCTCGACGACTTCTTCCGAGATAAAAATTTTTCCGGCGACGGTGCTTCCCAAAAAAATGCTATTGTCGATCACGATCCCCGCGATCGAAAATGCGCGCCGCTCTTTTGCGATTTCCAGTGTGAGGGTATTGCCGACACGCAAATTTTGTTTTTGCGCGAGATCGGTTGAAATCACGACGGCATCCAGTTCGCCGGCGTTCAGCCAGCGTCCCTCGACGAGGCGCGGCGAATACAACGCCGTTCCAATCGGCAAGCCCCACACGCGCACGCGGTCCGTTCCGACCCACGCGTCGGCGAGCGTCCACACTTCCGCGGCTTGCACACCCTCGACCGCGCGGAAACTCGCGACGAAATTCGAGCCGACATATTGATCGAACCACGCCCACGCGTCGGCGTGAAAGGTTTCAAACAGCCCATCCACCGCCGCGTCGATCGACGCGCTCGTGCTTTGCGCGGCAAGCGATGCCGCGACGGCGACGGCGATCACGGCGGTCGTGATGATCGAGCGCGTTTTGCGCCGCGCGAGATTGCGGATGCTCATCGCCGCGAGCGGCGGCAACGCGACCAATTTTTGCAGCGCGCGATCCACGCGCCCTTGCCCGTACGTTGACGTGATGCCGTACGCTTCGAGCGCCTGCTTGACGCGAATGCCGGTCGCGGAAATTGCCGGCACCGCGCCGGGAAGAATCGTGACGCCCACGCCAATCGCGATGCCGAGCGCGATCGCGTCCGGCGAAATTGCGTAGCCGGGATCGAGATTGAGAAACGCGCCGATGTATGCCATCAATCGCCAACTCGCGGCGGTTCCCAAAATAGTTCCGATGACGGTGCCGCCGACGCCGAACATCGCCGCCGCGACAACATAAACGACCAGCACCTGCCCGCGCGTCGCGCCCACCGCTTTCATCGTGCCGATTTCGCCGACTTGCTCCGCGGTCATCGCCGCAAGCGTATTCGCAACGAGAAAGCCGCTCGTGACAATTCCGACGGCGGAAAAAACCGCGAGCAAAACAAAGAGCGCGTCGAGTTCGCGCTTGCCGAGAAAATTTTGCAGATCGCGGACGTCCGGCGCGCCGTGATCGATCCCGCGCCGTTGGAATAAGCGTTCCGCCGCGCGCGCGGTCTCGCGAATCGGCGCGTAATCGTCCACTTTGATCAGCGCTTGATTCGCGCCGCCAATGCCGAGCAAGCGCTGCACGTCGTCGGCGGGCGCGTAAATCGTCGCGAAATCCAAAACGGTCGCGGTCGGATAATTCGGGCTCGCCGCGAAACCGACGAGCGTCAGCGCGCGCGTGCCGCCATCGCGCGCGCGGCAAATAATTTCATCGCCGTCCGTGACCGGAAAAAGATCGCGCACGGTGCCTTCCGCGACGAACTCGCCCAGTTTCGGCACGCGGTCGAACAAGCGAATTTGATTGATGCGCTGCGCGGAAAAACTTTCAATGCCGATGAGGTATACGTCGCGGTTGACGCCGTTCCATTTGCAACGCGTGAAGTAATTGTTGCGCAGTTCCGCCGCGGCGACGTTGGGCAGTTCGGCGAGCGCGCGCTCGGTGGTGAGCGGCGCGTCCCAGACCCAGAAGGTGATGTCGGCTTGCGAGGCGTTGGCGTACGCGGCGACCTGCGCGCGCGTGAGGTTTTGCGCGGTGGAGACAATCGCGACGACGCCGGCAACGCCGATCGCAATCGCGCCGATGGTGAGGAGCGAGCGCAGGCGGCGGTGGGTGAGATCGCGGTACGCTTTGCGAAAGAGGGCGTTCACTGCGCGGGATTATCGGGCAAGCGATTGGAAATGTCAACGTGAGTCGTGGTATAATCGTAGCGGATGAAAGACGCAAGAGATCATTGAGGACAACGTCGCGATGGTGCGAAAGCATGGCAAGGTCCGCAAACAAACTTATCGCTCGCTCAGACAACGCGCCACCAAAACTGAGTTGTCCCAAGACAGAATTACAAAGGCAATCACACCGCCCGAACGCGTCCGCGCTGTGGGAGATGGGAGATTGCGCCGCGTTGGAAAACTGTCCGCGAACGTCGGCGAAACACTGGGTGGGGTCCTTTTCACTTTGCGGGTTGCGATTTGTGATGCGTATTTCAATCAGCACATTCGCGCGGCATTGCGAAGGAAATATGCACGACGACTCGTTAGCGTAATCGAATTTCCAGATTTCGTCGGAGTTTACAAGAGCGCCAGCGTATTTCAAAGAATAACTTTGGTGAAGGAAATCAAGTCAGGAGAATATCTTGGAGTTGGGTTGGACTTGGCAGAAGACACAGAGGGATTCGTTTACGTGATCAGCACTCTGCGAAGAGAACGTCGCTTGGCAATCGAGAGACGAGCAGAGGGAGTTGGAAAAATCGGGATGGCGCGAGGGTTGAAGCGAGTCCAAAAATAAAATCGAACCTTGACGGGTGCGCGACTCCCGTATGACCACACCCTTGCGGGTGAGCCTAGTCGGCGCAATTTCTATCTCAAGGTTCGATGGTTGGATTATAACACCAGAAATCGAATTGTCAATTAGCGGAGTTCAAAAGTGAGAAACATTCTCAGTACGACTTGGGGCGCGAGCGTCTTGTCCGCAATTTTTGGCGCGATGCTCATCGCGCTTGTTGGCATCATCGCCGGCGCGGCGGCGCACATCATTGTTTTTTCGGCTGTGCTTTTCGGCGCGCTGTTGATTATCATCGTGCAACTCGGCGTCGTGATTTCGATTCTCTACCAATCGCGCGGCACGTCGAGCGATGTCGGCGCGACGACGATGCGCGAAATTGAATCGCCCGAAGGTCAGCAGGAATTGAAAAAACTGTCGTTCATTTCTCTGCTCACCGTCGCGATCGTTCAAGAACTGCACCAATCGCTTTTCGAGCGCACGCGCCCGCTGTGGGCGTTTGAATTTCTGGGCATCGGCAGCGATGCGTATCTGCCGCGCGATTACGGCAGACTGAATCGCTATTTGGAATGGCTGCTGATGATCGCGCTCTTTGTGTTCACGATCATTGCCGCATTGCTCGGCGCCGCGTTTGTCAATTCGTTCGCATCGCCGCGCGGCGTCACTGCCGCGACGCTCGTTTGCGTTCTGCCGGCATTTCTGTTTGGCGGCGCGCTCGCGTTTTTCGCCGGCTTGTTTTTTACGAGCGTCGTGCGGCGACTGTTCATTTTATACGCGCAGAGAGCCGATGAGGGAAAGATCGTTTGAGAGTATGTGAGTCTTCCTTTTCGCTTAAAAATCTGACAGTTATCCAGAATTGTATTCCAGTTGCTGGTACCAACTGACTGGACACTTTAA
>JACQGS010000310.1 GCA_016199405.1 Chloroflexota bacterium
CGGGCAGCGCGGCTGCCCTTCCACCCAAATGGAAGTTTCTGAGCAGGAGCGTTTTTTGCGACGAAGCAATCCCCGCGTTGCAAGTTGGAGATTGCTTGAGTAGTTGCAGGATTTGCGCGCGAGTCAATTTGCTTGAGGAGGTGCAACCAAAAGAAAACATCCGCGAAAAAATAGCATCCCACAGATTCAAGGAGGAGGATCCATGAAAAAGTTTCTTGCTCTCGCCGCATTGATCGTCGTGCTCGTCTTCTTGATTGGCGGCAACACGACGCCGGCTGCCGCGCAATCCGGAGCGACTTTTAAACTCACGCTCATTCACACCAGCGAAAATCACGGACGCTGGGAGCCGGAAAAAGTCGGCGAGGCGTTGCTCGGCGGCATCGCGCGGCGCGCCACGCTTGTCAAAAAACTGCGCGCGGAAATTCCAAATACCCTCTTGCTCGATTCCGGCGACATCTCGCAAGGCACGCTCTACTTTCGTCAATACAAAATGACCGAAGCGCGCGATTTCTACAACCTGCTCGGCTACGATGCCGTCGCGCTCGGCAATCACGAAGGCGATCTCGGTCCGAAAACTCTCGCCGATAATTTTTTGACCGGCGCGAAATTCGACGTGCTGAATGCGAATGTCGATTTCAGCAGCTCGCCGGATCTCGTCGGCAAAATAAAGCCGGCAGTGGTCAAAACCGTTGGCATCGAAATATCAGCGACTGGAACCTTTGGCGGCGAAAAGATCGGCATCTTTGGCATGGTCACCGATGACATCACCATCAATAGCAATCTCGGTCGTACCCTCAAGGTCAAAGACGCGGTGCAGACCGCCAAAGACATGGTCGCCGATTTCCAAAAGCAAGGCGTGAACAAAATCATTTTGCTGAGTCATCGCGGCTTTGATTTCGATCGCGATCTGGTCAGCAAAGTGAATGGCATTGATGTGATTGTTAGCGGGCACACCGCGACGTTGCAGGGCGACGCGACAAAACTCGATAAAGCGCTCGGCGCGCCGGCGTGGCCCTATCCGCTGAGTTTCAACACACCCAACGGCGGGCGCACGATTATTGTGCATGATTATCAGTTCGGTTATTTGTTGGGGCGCGCGGATCTGACTTTTGACGCGAACGGCGATGTGATCAATTGGGGCGGTCATCCAATCAACGTGGACAAGAATGTCGAGGAAGACGCCGCCATCGCGGCGAAGGTTGCCGAATTGGGCAAACCGATGGAGGCGATTCGCAAAGCCGTCGTCGCGAAATCAAGCGTTGATCTCGTCGGCGATCGCAACAATGTTCGTTTCAGCGAAACAAATCTTGGCGACCTCGTCGCGGATTCCATGCTGTGGGCAACCCGCGACGACAAAACTCAAGTCGCGATTACGAACGGCGGCGGCATTCGCATCAGCATCAAAGCCGGCGACATTACGCAAGAGCAAGTGCTCACGCTGCTGCCGTTTGGAAATTTTTTGGTGCAACTTGACATCACCGGCGCGGACGTGCTTGCCGCGTTGGAGAACGGCGTGAGCCAAGCGCACGACAAATCACTTTCGGGTGGCCGCTTTTCTCAAGTCGCCGGAATAAAGTTCACCGCGGATCTGTCCAAGCCGGTCGGACAACGCGTCACGGATGTTCAAATCGGCAATGCGGCAACCGGATTCAAGCCGCTCGATAAAACCGCGACCTATCGCATCGTCACGATCGATTTCATGCAGACCGGCGGCGATGGTTACACTGCGTTCGCGAAAGGCAAGAATGTTTCCGGCTTGGTGATGACGAATGACGAAGCCTTCGCGGACTATTTGAAAGCCAATCCGGTCGTCAGTCCTAAAGTCGAAGGGCGCGTCAATCTGATCAACGTTCCCGCCGCGCAAGGAACGGCAACGGCAGTGCCGCCAACGGCACCACCCGCGCCGCCGGCAACTGCCACGGCTGTTCCGCCGACACGCGTACCGGCTCCAACTGCGACGCCCGCGCCTCCACCCCCGCCACCCGCGAGCGATAACACTTTATTGATTATTGTCGTCGTCGTAGTCATTGCGGCTGGCGCATACTTTTTGTTCGGACGCAATCGCGCATAGGCGGACGCGTCGCGCGATAAAAAACAACCCCGCGTCTTGCGCTTGCCAAGACGCGGGGTCTTTTTTTTCGAGCATTGAGATTTGGATCGCGCAATCTACTTGCCCAAAATCACGCCGGGTCCGCTCACGACCAAACTGAAATTGATTTGACCCGGATTATTATTGATCACTTGGACATAGACTGTGCCAGGTCCCGGAAATTTACTGCTCCACTCTAAATCCCCCGAAGGACAGCGCACGCCGCCGCAATTCACGAGCGGCACACTGCCCTGCCCCATCGCCGGCGCATCTAAACCCAACTGGCTGATCGCGTTCCCTTCGTAAATTTTGAACGCAAGTTTGCGCAGACTGCCTTCCGGAATTCTCACCACCGCGAGCGAGCCGTCGCCGGCGTAATCGAACTTGAACCACAAACTCGAATTGCCCGGCACAATGCGCTCGCGTCCGTCCAACACATAGGTCGCCGATTGTGGATAGAAATTATTTGCGTCCAAGAATTCGGCGGCGGGCAACCGCGTTGGCGTGGTGACCGCGCTCGCACTCGCGGTCGGAGTCGAAGTAGGCGGCGTAACGATTCCATCGCTCGGCGGTTGAACGGTCGGCGCGGGCGTGCCAGCATCCGACGCTTTCATCCGCGCGGAAAAAATCGCCATCGAAGTCCACACCGCGACCGGTGAAATTGCCGGCGCGCCGGGGCTTGGAGTGCGCGTGCGCGTCGAGGTCGCGGCGGCCGGCGCGCGCAGCGTCGGCGTCGATGTTGGCTCTAGGACAAAAACGCCGGTTCCGCTGACTTTAAGTTGAAAAGGTTTGGCGTTGGCTTCGCGATTCGTCACTTGAACATAGTATTTGCCCGCAATGTTCATCTTGGAGCTCCAGACCAAATCGTTGGATGAACAACGCGTTCCGCCGCAGTTCGCATTATTGGGAGAAGAACCGCGCCCGATGGGCGTTCCATTGATCGTGTCCGGCACGCGAACTTGTTCCGGCGTAAAAACATTAAAGTCAACCCGATTCACATAGCCGTCCACGAGCAAAAGCGAAATCTCGGAGCGATCGCCGGAATATTCAAAAATATACCACAGCGATGTATTGCCGCCAATCGATCGCCATTGACCGTCAATATATTGCGCGGCGCCGGGGTAGGTGTTGCTCGGCTCTTGCGCGGATACTTTCAGCGTGCCTAATGCAAAGATCGTTCCGACTAATAACGCAACGCTCATCACGATCAAAATTTTTTGGCGCATCATTCCTCTCTTCCGCCGCTCGTCGCGCGGCGCGCGTCAATCTGATGGTCAATAGTTTACCACAGGCGTGATACAAGTCAAGAACATTTTCCGGCGCATCTCCAATTCTTTAGCCAAGTCGATGCAATGCCCGCAATTGATCCACATAATCGCCCAAATCGCGATCGGGCCGACGCGGCGCGCCCAACGGGTCGGCAATTTCGGTATCGCCTAAGAGCGCGCGAAAGGTCGCGAGCGTGCCTTGCGCGAGCGCGCTCAAGTTATAGCCGCCCTCCAGCACAAGCACGATGCGACCTTCGCAAACTTCTTGCGCGATTTCGATCAGATCGCGCGCGAGGTCGGCGTAGCCGGCGACGGTGAGATTTTCCATCGCCAGCGGGTCCGCCCAGTGCGCATCGAACCCAACCGACGCCAGAATGAGTTGCGGACGAAAACGCCGCGCCGCCGGCGCGAGCAGGTCCGCAAAAATCTGCCGATAGCCCGCGTCGCCGGTGAAGGGCGCGAGCGGCGCGTTGATCGTATAGCCCGCACCGGCGCCCTCGCCCGTTTCCGACCAATGTCCGCTGCCCGGATAAAACGGGTATTGATGCGTCGAAAAGTAGAGGACGCGCGGCGAATGATAAAAAATATCTTGCGTGCCGTTGCCGTGATGCACGTCGTAATCGACGATGAGTACGCGTTCCAAATGGTATTGGTCCAGCGCATGTTGCGCGCCGACCGCGACGTTATTGAACAAGCAGAATCCCATCGCACGGCTCAGCGTGGCATGATGACCCGGCGGACGCGGCAACGCAAAAGCGTTCTCGACCTCGCGCGTCATTACCGCGTCCACTCCGCGCACAACCGCCCCGGCGGCAAGCCGCGCAGCATCGAGAGAAAATTCGTTTGTGTACGTATCCGGATCGAGATAGCCGCCGCCGCGCTCGACGATTTGTTGAACGTGCGCAAGATGCTCCTTCGTATGCACGGCAAGCAGTTGTTTGTCGGTCGCCGGCATCGGATCGATCGCGGTCAGCTGGGCGCGCAAGTTCGAATCGTCGAGCGCGCGCATGATTTCGCTCAGGCGCGCCGGTGATTCGGGATGACCTTCGGACTCGTGCAAGAGAAATGTGGGGGAATAGAGGAGGGCGGTAGTCATAGAATAAGAATGCCTGCGCCGTGAGACGCAGGCATTTACTTTAAGAATGTGGCTTGACGAGTTGCCCGGCAACAAAATCATGCACGATGGAAGAGATCAAAGTCTGATGAGGCACGCCGGCATCCGCCGCCTTGCGGCGAATTGCTTTCAGGTCTTGCTCTGGCAAATGCACACTGACCAATCCACGCGCCTCGAGGTCAGCCGAAGCGAACGCTTGATACGCGGCTAATTTTTCGCGCAAAGCCGGCATCGGTCGCCATTCACCACGCTCGAATGAGTGAAGCAATTCACGTTCTTCTCGATCCAGTGAGATGGTTATTGTTTTTTGGAAAGGCACGATTTTTTTCATTCCACGTGTTTGTTTTTTCAGCACAAGGTCATATCCCCGCACGGTCAGCTTCTATTCTAACTGATGCTACGTAAATTGTCACTCTGAGCGAAGCGAAGAGTCTCACTGCTTCAATGAGACGCAAAACCGGTCGAAACGTGACCAATTCCAAATGGAACAACGAGATTCTTCACTCGCGGAGTTTATCCTGAACGGAGTGAAGGGCTCGTTCAGAATGACACTGCGTACTGCGCGATTCTAATTCAGCGCGATCCCCCGTCAACGCCGCGATGCCGCGCTCTCCAAACGACTCCCACCGGATACCCGCACATCTTCGCGACATCGCCGGCAACGCGAATAATGGGCACCCACGCGAGCCCGCGCAGTTTGTCGGCAACCGGAAAGCCGGCGAGCATTGGCACGACGCGCTGGTATGGCGCGTAAAACATTGCCAGCGCGGCGACGAGCCACAGCGGCAACGCGGCAAGCGGCGCGGCAATCGTCAGTAACTTCAAAAGCGGCAGCGCGACGAAATACGTGGCATAGCGAATGATGTGGCGCGCGCGCCAAAGATTGGCTTTGCCATCGCCGCGCGCGTATTGATAATACTGCTGGCAAAACGCGCGCAAATTCTCGCGCGGGCGAAAATGCGCGATTGCGCGCGGCGCAAAGGCAAACGGCGCTAGCGCTTTCAATTTGAAATCGAAAATCAAATCTTCGCAATAATCCAACCATTCGGGATAACCGCCGGCTTGTTGCCACGCGGCTTTGCGAAATGCGACCGAGCGGCTCGACGGCAAAAACTTTTCAGGACGAATGTCCGCGAGCGCGGGCAGCGTTGTCGCCGCAAGCGCAGTTTCAAACACGCCGCGCGGATCCGCGACAAAAAAACCGGCAACGGCTTGAACCGCATCGCTCTGGAACGGCGCAACGATTTGCGCCAGCCAATTCGCGTCGAGCCGCACGCCGGCGTCCGTCGAGCAGATCATGTCGCCGCGTACCGCGCGGATCGCGGCGTTGCGTCCTTGTGAAATATTCGCGCCGGGCTGGGAAATAATGCTCAGCGGCAGACGACGCGCGTAGTCGCGCAAAATAGCGAGCGTCGCGTCGGCTGAGCCGCCATCGACGACGATGATTTCGTCCGGCGCGCGCGTTTGCGCGAGAATAGAATCCAAAAGCCGCGGCAAGGACGCGGCTTCATTCTTGACCGTAAAAATCAACGAGACAATCACGCGAACATTATAGCGGCAACAAACTTTTGTCCCAAATCTCGAACGATGGTATACTCAGTCGAGTTCGAATTGCAACGGCGCAGATTATTTTTACCGACGCACGTGCGGGCGACCTTCAACTATTCTCACGATGGGTCGCCTCTACGGTGCGTCGCATTTTTGCCGGCGCACTATTTTGGCGTGCGCGCGAAATGGCGGAGGCGCTTTGGACGTCGTTCTTCTTTTTCTCTATTCATTCGCCGCGATCGGCTTGGCTTTATATGGGCTAAACTATTTTCTCACCGTTTGGCTCTGGACGAAAAGCATAACCAAAATCGCGCCGCCGCCCGCGCGGGATGATTTTCCCCCCGTCACCATTCAACTCCCTATCTACAATGAACGCTATGTCGTCGAGCGATTGATCGATGCCGCCGCCGCGCTCGATTGGGATCGCGCGCGCCTGCAAATTCAAGTGCTCGACGATTCCGACGACATGACGACATCGCTCGCGCGGGCGCGCATTGAATATCACCGCCGGCGCGGCGTAACGATCGAGCACGTCCGGCGCGCCGATCGTACGGGCTACAAAGCCGGCGCGCTTGCAGCGGCATTGCCGAACGCGCGCGGCGATTTTATCGCGATTTTTGATGCGGATTTTGTGCCGGCGCCGGATTTTCTGCGCCAGACGGTGCCGCATTTTCTGGCGCGCCCCGAATTAGGCATGGTACAAACGCGTTGGAGC
>JACQGS010000319.1 GCA_016199405.1 Chloroflexota bacterium
ATCTGTGTTAATCAGTGTCCAATATTATTTCCGACAGCGTTATTACTTCCCCACTCGCACGATCCCCTCTTTCGTTACAGCATAAACATTCGCCCCATCCACCGCCAACTCCGTCGCACAAATGCCCGGCGCGATTGGCACCGCCGCGCCGCCGCTTTTCGCCGCGCGCATCAGCCCGGCATTTTCAAAATTGAAACGCGCCGTGCCGCAATTCGACCAATACAAATTCACGGCATCCATCGTCAGCGCGGACGGACGCGGCTGTTGATTCGCCATCGCCTTGATCGTGGCGCTGTCTGTGTTCAGCGCAAGAATCGAATTGTAATCATCCGCGTCGCCTTGCGGTTTACCGGCGTCTTGGCGCGTCGTCCAATAAATGGCGCGCTCATCGGACGCGATTCTGCTGACCACGACCGGATACCGCGCAAGCGTTACAATTTTTTCGAACGCGCCGCCGGTTTTCTTGAGGCGATACAGTTCGTCGCCGGCATCGCGGTCGGAGATGATGAGATAAAAATTCGCCGCGTCCGCCGCGATGATGCGCGCGCAACGCGCGTCCGTTGCCACGATTTTCGTCGCGCCGTTTGCTTTGGCGATTTGCTGGAGCGTGCCTTTGCCATTCAAATCGCAGCCGCTCGCGTAAAGAAAATCCGCGTCTTGGCTCATGCCGTTGATTTCATTCTCAGACGCAAAAAGTTGCGTCGGGGCATCGCCATTTTTTGCGCCGCGCCAGATGACGCGCCGACTCGTCCAATAGAGATTCGAAGCATCGGCGAGCAGATTGCCGGGACACGCTTGATTCGGCGCGAGCGTCACGGATCGACCTGAGTTTTTGCCGATTTTTGCGATGAGGTCGTCCGGCGTCGCGGTCGCCGCGCGCGCAGCGGGCTTGCAGGTCGAGAAGAATAAGTTGGCATCATCCGCGACGAGATTGGCGATATCCGGCTGACGATAGAAAATTGCCGCGACGGTGGGCGCACGCGTTTCGATGGTGGGCGCGGCAGTGGGCGAAGGCAATGCGTGGGCAATCGTTGGCGTGGGCGCGCTGGATGGCGCCGCGCACGCGGCAACCCAAAACAAAATGAATGTGAAAGCAAAATGAACTCGCATCGGTAAACCTCCACGAGTTCATCATAGCGGGATTGAAGGAAATTGCAAGAGGCATACGCTTGACGCGTTGCTACTTCTGTTGTATATTATAGGCGAACGTTCGCCCGAACGTTCGCCTTTTTGATTCCAAGAGCTATTCCAATGACACATCGTGTGACTATCAAAGATGTGGCTACCCAAGCCAAGGTCAGCTATCAGACTGTCTCGAAGGTTGTCAATGGTCAGGCGCAAGTTTCCAGCGAGACGCGCGAACGGATCTGGCAAGCCATTCACGACCTCGGCTATCGTCCGCACATTACGGCACGTAACCTCCGGGTCGGCGCAAGCCACATGTTGGGGTATTCTTGGCGATCCGTTCCTTCGGATCAGTTCAATCCAGTCTTGGACAAATTCCTGCAAAGCATGGTCGAAGCCGCCGAAAAATCTGGCTATCATTTGCTTCCGTTTCCCTGCCCACCCGATCACGCCCAAGTCGAAGTGTATCGTGAACTGATTTTCTCCGGTCGCGTGGACGGCTTTGTCCTCTCGAGCACGAACCTCAACGACGAACGCATCGCGTACCTTCTCGATACCGGTTTTCCATTTGTCGCTTTCGGACGCGCGAATCCCGAGTGGGATTTCCCGTACGTGGATGTTGACGGTACCGCCGGTCTGCGTGTGGCGACCGAACACCTGTTGAGTCTGGGTCATCGCCGTATCGCGCTCATCGCCTGGCCCGGAGAGTCGTTGACCGGCAAATTCCGCGTGCAAGGATATCTCGAAGCGATGCAATCTGCTGGACGATTGGTTGATCCGGACTGGATTGCGCGCGGCGAACATTCGGCGCTGTTTGGAGAGATTGTCGCACAACGATGGCTTGATCTGCCTGCCGACCAGCGACCGACGGCGATCATCGCGCTCAGTGATCTGATGGCGATTGGAGTAATGAACGCCATCCAAGAACGCGGATTGGAGGTGGGTCGGGAGATCGCGGTGGTCGGTTTCGACGATGTGCCGATGGCGCAGTATCTTCGTCCGCCGCTGACTTCCTTGCGCCAACCAATTTGGGAACTCGGACAGCAGGTCATTGCGATGCTCATCAAACTCATCCGCAACGTGACGCTGGAAGAGCGGCGAGTGCTTCTGCCGCCGCGCCTGGTTACGCGCGCGTCTAGCGGGACAGGAGCGCCGGGATGATTCCTTGGGCGACCCGTGCGGTGATCTTCGATCTCGACGGCGTCCTGACGGACACAGCCGAGTTGCACTTTCAAGCATGGAAACGCCTAGCCGATGAAGAGGGACTAGCTTTCACGCGCGAAGATAACGAACGCCTGCGCGGCGTCTCACGACATCAATCGCTGGAATTCTTGCTGCAAGGACGCACGGTGAGTGAGGTTGAAGCGGAAGCGTTGATGTCGCGCAAGAACAAGTATTATCAGCAAATGATTCGTCGCCTCACGCCCGCCGACCTGCTGCCGGGTGTTGCGCCATTGCTTACTGAATTACGGCAAGCCAATCTCAAGATTGCGATCGCTTCCGCCAGCCGCAATGCCGACGAAGTGATTGAGCGTCTCGGCATCGCGGATCAAGTGGATGCGCTCGGCGATGGCAATAGCGTCGAACGACAGAGGCCGGCTCCCGATCTGCTCTTACATGTGGCGAGACAACTCGGAGTATCCCCAGAGCAATGTGTCGTCGTGGATGACGCGGCAGCGGGGATCGAAGCCGCGCTCGCCGCTGGTATGCGAGTTGTCGGATTGGGTCCAGCGTCGCGCGTGGGGAACGCGGACATTGTCCTTGCTAATCTGGATGGCATACATCCGGAGGACATTCTTGCCATGAAAAGTGAAAAGTGAATGGACGATAACTGGCTCATCACCGAAACCACCTTCGATCCGCAACAACTGCATCGCCAAGAAACCGTGTTCACCATCGGCAATGGTTACCTGGGGACGCGCGGCGCATTCGAGGAGGGCTTGCCAGAGGCGCGCCCCGCCACCCTGGTCAACGGCGTCTATGACGCCGTGCCGGTTGCCTTCACCGAATTGGCAAATGCGCCAAATTGGCTTCCGCTAGCCATTTCAATCAACGGCGAGCGTTTTGGATTAGAGCGCGGTCAACTGCTCCACTATCGGCGCACGTTGAATTTGCGGACCGGCGTGTTGAGCCGAGAGGTGCGCTGGCGCAGCCCCCGGGGACACACGGTTGACCTGAGCTGGGCGCGATTCGCCAGTTTGGCTGATCCGCATCTTTTGGCTCTGCGTTGTCATGTCACGCCGCTTGATTTTGATGGAGAGATTGAATTGCGCGCTGCGCTGGATGGACACGTAGACAATCGCGGCTACGTACACTGGGACACCATAGCGCAGGGAGGCGCAGACAATCGAATCTGGCTGCATAGTCGCACGCGCGCCTCGCGCATTGACCTAGCCGAAGTAGCGACCTTGATCGTTCAAGCCGGTGAAGCAACCAACATCTCGTCGACGGATTGCTCAGGGTGTCCAACTCTGGTTGCGCGCGGTCGATTGCGTCAAGGTCAAACGATGGTGGCAGACAAACTAGTGACGCTCTACACCTCGCGTGAGGACGCCGCGCCGAACCAGGCGGCGGAGCGCCACTTGGATCGCTTGAGTGCAGCTGGTCAGGGTTATGCTGAACTCCAGGCGGCGCATCAAATCGAATGGGAAAAGTATTGGGCGATTTCAGACATCTTCATCGAGGGAGACGACCAAGCGCAACGCGCGATCCGTTTCAGCATCTTCCAGCTACTGGCGGCTGCGCCGCGCGATGACACGCGCGTTAGCATCCCCGCCAAAGCGCTGAGCAGTTTCGCTTACTTTGGGCACGTCTTCTGGGATACCGAAATCTACATGCTCCCCTTTTTCATTTACACGCAGCCGCGCTTGGCGCACAACTTGCTGATGTATCGCTATCACACTCTACCCGCGGCGCGACGCAAGGCAAGCGCGGGCGGCTATCCGGGAGCGCAGTACGCGTGGGAGAGCGCAGACACCGGCGACGAAGTCACGCCGGTCTGGGTGCCACATCGAAAAGACGGCTCGCCGGTGCGAATCTGGACGGGCGATCAGGCGATCCACATCACTGCCGATGTGGCGTATGGCGCGTGGCATTATTGGCGCACCACCGGCGATGATGACTGGATGGTTGACTATGGCGCGGAAATAGTTTTGGAGACCGCGCGCTTTTGGGAGAGCCGCGTCAAATGGAATGCGTGCTGGGCGCGCTACGAGATCAGCCGAGTGATGGGACCAGACGAATATCACCACACCGAGAACAACAACGCGTATACGAATGGCATGGCGCGCTGGCATCTCAAGACCGCGCGGGAGACATTGGGTTGGCTGCAGAATACGCGCCCAACGTTAGCCGATCAACTTGTGGCGCGCTTGGACTTGACCCCGGCGCGACTCGCGCGATGGGAAGCCATCAGCGAGCAACTTCACATCTTCCAAGACCCGAGTAGCGGCGTCATCGAGCAGTGCGAAAATTTCTTCGCACTCAAAGATATTGACCTCGGGACGTACGAGCCGCGTCAACAATCGATGCAAGTGCTGTTGGGCATCGAAGGCGCAAACACCCAGCAGGTTCTCAAACAGCCGGACGTATTACTGCTGCTCTATTTGCTGAGCGATGAATACGATCAGCGCGCTAAGAAAGCGAACTGGGATTATTACGCGCCGCGCACCGATCATACGTTTGGCTCCTCGCTCGGGCCGGCGATCCACGCGATCCTCGCATGTGAGTTGGGCATGCCCGACGCGGCTTACACGCATTTCCGGCGCGCGGCTCAAGCCGACCTGATGGATGTGCGCGGCAATGCGGACGACGGCTTGCATGCCGCCTCCGCCGGCGGGTTGTGGCAAGCCATTGTTTTTGGGTTTGGCGGGTTAAAAGTGACGCCGGTCGGCTGGTCGGCAACGGCGCGACTGCCATCGCATTGGAGACGCTTATCTTTTCACTTTTATCACCGGGGTAAACTTGAAACCGTTGACCTGACGCCTGAACAAGACCCTCAGCATCGGGGCAAAGCAGGTCGACCAGAAAGGGGGGATGAGACGCAAGATGCACAGATGGGGTCAAAACGACAAAGTGGATTGGCGGACAACCGCCGTTTAGTTCAAAGGAGAATGTCACGATGAAACACTTGCTTATCGTAGTAATGACAACTCTGCTACTGGTGGGCATGGTAAGCGCCTGTGCCGCGCCATCGCCAGCACCGCCAGTAAAGGAAACCGTGGTCGTCGAGCAGACCAAGGTGGTCGAGAAAGTGGTAACCGCTACCCCAGCGCCGACCAAACCAGCGGCGCCGGTCCAGATCACCTTTCAGGAGCCGTGGGGAATCACTTCCGAGCGCGGCGTAGTGGTCAAAGGGATCATTGACGGCTTTATGAAAGCGAACCCGAACATCACCGTCGCGATCGTGGACTCGATGCCGGAAAAAACCAAAGTGATCAGCAGCATTTTGGCGGGCAAAGCCTCCAACGTGATGATGATGCCGGAAGACTGGGTGGCAGAATTCGGTCCGCAGAACGCCCTGCTGGACCTCAGCCCGTACGTCGCCAAGTGGTCGGCGGACAAGCGGAACGACTTTTACGAACCAGTTTACAAATTGGGACAAAGTACTGATGGCAAGGTGCAGTCCGCCGTTCCCTGGTTCGCCCACAGCATGGCACTCGTTTACAACAAGGGGATGTTCAAAGCCGCCGGGCTGGATCCCAACAAGCCACCCAAGACCTGGGACGAGTTGTACGATTACGCCAAAAAATTGACCACACCAGATGGCAAGCAGTACGGCTGGGGGTTGGTGGGCAAGCAGGGGCACGATCAGGCGTGGATGATCTACAACTTCATGTGGCAGAATGGCTGCGATCTCATGAGCCCCGATGACAAGACGGTAGCGCTCAACAACCCTGCCTGCTTGGAGGCGCTCAAGTTCTACCTCAAACTGAAAGATGTTGCTCCGCCGGAAGCAACGTCAACCGGCGGCGGCGAACTGAGCGCGCAGTTCGAGGGCAAGCGCGTCGCGATGTGGCTGCTCGGTCCCTGGGTCGTTGCCTCTACGCTGAAGAATGTGCCGGACATTGAAGTCGGCACAGCGATACTTCCGACTCCCAAAGCCAAGGCGACCACGATTGGCTCCGGCTTACTCGTCATTCCTTCGACCGAGAAGAACCCGGACGCGGCGTGGAAACTGATTGACTATCTCACCGATACCGACCCGCAGATGCAAATCCTGATCCCGGCGACCAAGTTCGTCTTCCGGTTGCCGGTACGCAAGTCTCTGCTGAACAACAAGTGGTTCGATGAGAATCCGCTCTACAAACCCTTCGTCGAATCAATGGCATTTGGGCGCGTTCCCATTCCGACTCTCAAGTGGGGCGACATCCACAACAACATCGTCCAACCTGAATTCAACAAAGCATACGCCGGCACGATCAAGCCGGAAGATGCCTTGGCAAACATCGAGAAGCTGGGGAACCAGGTGCTCAAATAAGGTTCAGTCAAATAGCCGCGTAGCCGGATGGTCAGGCGATCACCCGACTACGCGGCTCAACAGAAACGCGATCATGCCTAGCCACACACGCTCCCCAAAATGGGGAAAGCAACTCAAGGCACAACTTTCCGCGTGGTTCTTCCTCGCGCCGGCGCTGATCATTCTGGGCTTGTTTTTGTTTTATCCGGCGGTGATGGCGTTCTGGATGAGTTTCCACGATTGGAAGAGTCTCGGCGGTCACACGTGGATCGGTCTGCAAAACTATACGCGGCTGTTGACCTTTCCCTACTTTCTTGACACCGTCCGCAACACACTCTACTTTACGATCCTCAACGTACCTGCCACGATGATCATCTCTTTGGTGATCGCGTTGTTGTTGGACATTGAAATCCGTGGCCGCCATTGGTTTCGCTTGTGCTTTTATCTGCCGGTCGTAACTTCGGGAGTTGCCGTATCGCTCTTGTGGAAATGGATTTTGCAAGGCGGCGAACTGGGACTACTCAATTCCGTCGTCGCTTCCCTCGCGCTGCCAATGCAAGATTGGCTGGGTGATCCGCATTTGGCAATGCCAGCCATTGTTTTGGTCAATGTCTGGAAACAGATGGGATATTACGCGCTGATCTTCCTTGCCGGACTACAAGCGATTTCCCCTGAATTCTATGAAGCGGGGCGCGTGGATGGAGCGAATCGCTGGCATCTTTTCCGCCACATCACGCTTCCGCTGTTGCGCCCGGCGGTGTTGCTCAACAGCATCTTGCTCTTCATCGGTTCGTTGGAACAATTTGAGCAGGTGTTTGTCATGACCGGCGGCGGTCCCGCCGACAGTACGCGCACGGTTGCCTTTTACTTGTTTCAGGCGTGGGAGCGCGGCGAATTGGGAATGGCAGCGGCGGTCGGCTATGTGTTGTTCGTCGCGGTCGTCGTGATCACTTTGTTGCAACGGCGATTGTTTGGTCAAGAGTTGGCTTATTGAGGATGAACCGCATGAGATTCGGAGTCAAGGCATCTACGCAGATTCCGGCGCAGTGGGTCGAGCAAGCGCAACAGACTCCGCCGGGTTTTGCGAGTTTCACGCTGGATTGTCCGTATCCGTTTTCAGAAATCCCTGCGCTAACAGTCAAAGCGTTGCGAGACGTGCGCGTCCAACGCGGCTTGACCTACTTTGTCCACACTCCCGCGCTGAAAATCGCGTTGGGTGACACGGATCCGACGGCGCGCGATGGTTCGATTGTACAAGTCCAACGCGCCATCTTCTTGGCTTCGCAGGTTGGCGCGGAGTTGATCACCGTGCATCCTGTACCTTGTCCCGACGCCGACCGCGATACTTGGGAACAGAGAGAGCAACTCCAGCGCGATGCTCTGATAGCGCTTTGCCCGGATGCCCAAGCGCGTGGCGTGGTGATCGCGATAGAGAATATGCCGCCGCGCAATGTCTATTCGCCCGGTTACAGCGACTTGTCCAGTCTGTTTGCGCTCAAGTCAATCCGCGAATTGGGCATCACTCTGGATGTGGGTCACGCGAATATGGCTGGCATTTCCTTGCGCGACGCGGTATTGCGATTGGACCGACGATTGCGGCACGTCCACGTTCATGATAATGACGGCTCAGCCGATCAACATCGACCAGTCGGCTCGGGTACGGTGGACTGGTTGGAACTGATGCGGGCGCTCGCGCAAATCGGCTATGCGGGAGTAATGGAGTTTGAGTTTCAGGGCGAAGCGCATCTGCGCGCTTCCAAGAAACATTTGGAGAGTTTGCTCTGATGACAACATTGGCAACGCGATCCAAGCCGCTCGCGCAACGATTGGCTAACGCGCTTTTCAATGGGTGGGTCTATCTGGCTCTGCTGATCGGCAGCGCCATTTCGATCTTTCCTTTCATCTGGATGCTGCTCACTTCGTTCAAAGAGCGTAATCAGGCAATCACATTGCCGGTTCGCTGGTTGCCTGATCCTTGGACTCTGCGGAGTTACATGGACATCTGGCAGGGCATCGATCTGGCGCGGAATTTCACCAACTCACTGATCGTCGCGCTTGCAGTCACGGCGCTGATGTTAATCACATGCTCAATGGCGGGCTATGCGTTTGCCAAAAAACAATTCTGGGGTAAGGAATTGCTGTTCACACTTCTCGTCGGCACGATGACAATTCCCGGCTTTGTCATGCTGGTTCCTCTGTTTCTCCTCATCCTCAGTCTCGGTTGGTACGATAGTTTGATTGGCTTGATTGTTCCGTTCTCCGCAGGAGTTTTTGGCATCTTCCTCCTACGCCAGTTTATCAGCACGATCCCCAATGAATTGCTGGACGCGGCGCGTATGGATGGCGCGTCGGAACTGGACATTTGGTCGCGTATCGTTCTTCCACTTTCTAAACCCGCGCTTGCCACGCTCGCCATTTTTACTTTTCAGGGTAATTGGAACGCATTTCTGTGGCCGCTGATTCTGTTGGACAGCAAAGACAAATGGACGCTGATGCTCGCGCTAGTGCGCTTCAACCAAGACATTCCCATGCAGATCGAATGGGCGCGGCTGATGGCGGGCGTCACGGTAGCGGTCGTGCCCCTCATGCTGATTTTCCTGATCCTCCAACGCTATTTCTTCCGCGGGATCACCCTCGGCGCGGTCAAGGGCTAGTCTACGAATAACATCCTCTCTCATCTCAGCGCGCTCTACGGGGACGCGTCCGGCACAACCACTTGGAATCGTCTGATGCGGTTGCTCGACCGCAATCGCGTTCGCCTCCCGGCTCCAAGCGCAACCGGACTCGACGAGCGCGACGCGATCCTGATCACCTATAGCGATCAAGTGCGTGAACCCGGCGTCCCACCACTACAAACGCTCGCTGATTTTTGCGCGCGGCATTTGTCCGGCATCATCAGCGGGATTCACCTCTTGCCGTTTTATCCCTCCTCATCAGACGATGGCTTTGCGGTGATCAACTATCGCGCCGTGAGTCCGACGCTCGGTAACTGGAATGACATCGCGCGATTGGGTGGGCGGTTTCGCTTGATGTTCGACGCGGTCGTCAATCACGTTTCGGCGCAAAGCGTCTGGTTCCAGGGTTTCCTGCGCGACGAATCCAGATATCGCGATTACTTTATCGTCGTGCAGGAGGGCGCTGACCTATCGCGCGTGGTGCGTCCGCGCGCCTTGCCGTTGCTGACGAAATTCAATACGCCGAGCGGCGCGAAAAACGTTTGGACCACGTTCAGCGCAGATCAGATTGACCTGAACTACCGCAATCCCGCTGTGCTGCTCGAAATCGTTAATCTGCTGCTGTTCTACGTCGCGCGCGGCGCAGGGTTCATTCGCCTCGACGCAATCGCGTTCCTGTGGAAAGAATTTGGAACGGCATGTTTGCATTTGCCGCAAACGCATCACATCATTCAACTCTTGCGCGCGGTGTTTGACCAGGTCGCACCTCACGTCACGATCATCACCGAGACGAATGTGCCGCACGTCGAAAACATCGCGTACTTTGGCGATGGCGGCAACGAAGCGCAAATGGTGTACAACTTTGCGTTGCCGCCGCTAACCCTGCACGCGTTTCACACCGGCAACGCGGAAACGCTTTCGGCGTGGGCTTCTGGGCTATCGCTCCCGTCCCACCAAGTTACCTTTTTCAACTTTCTGGCTTCGCACGATGGCGTCGGCTTGAATCCCGCGCGCGGGATTCTCTCCGACGACGAAATCCATGGACTTGTACAACGAACCTTGGCACACGGCGGCTTGGTCTCGCACAAGAGCAACCCTGATGGAACAACCAGCCCGTACGAACTCAACATCAATTATTTCGATGCGCTATCGGATCCAAACGGAGGCGAACCGCTGGACACCCAGGTCGATCGCTTCATCGCGGCGCAGGCGATTATGCTGTCGCTCGTCGGCGTGCCGGGGATTTATTTTCACAGTCTATTCGGCTCGCGCGGCTGGCGCGAAGGCGTCGCGCAGACCGGGCAGAGCCGTGCGATCAATCGAGAGAAATGCGAATGCGGTTTGCTTGAACGCGAGATTGACAATTCTGCGTCACAGCGGCACAGGGTTTTTACGAGGTATCGCCGGTTGTTGCAAGCGCGCGCGACGCATCCCGCGTTCCATCCTCACGGCACGATGCGCGTGCTCGACGCTGGCGCGTCCGTCTTTGCGGTGCTGCGCGTCGCGTCAGGCAGGGCAGAACCGGCGCTTTGTCTGCACAATACGTCGAAGAGAACGGTTGCAGTGGGGATAAGTCAAGCATGGACTATCGCGCGTGGACTCGAATCAACGACGGATCTAATTACCGGGCAAGAATTCCAAGTGACGCGCCGGATCGATCTGGGACCCTACCAGGTTCTCTGGCTTGGGAACCGCAGACACAAAAGCCGCAAAGCCAAAGACCCAGGCGAATGAGAATTCTTCGTCCGCGTTTTGCATGCGTTTCCACACAGAAATCGTTCTTCCATCCACGGGTCTCCACGCCGCGGGTTACTTGAGTATCTGATTCTCGATCACGCGGCATTTTTCGCCCGCGCATTTACGCAATTCGGCGAGGCGCGCGGCGAGTATCTTGAGCAAATTCGCATCCGCCTTTGCCGCGAGATTTTGCAACTCGTACGGATCGGCTTTCAAATCGTACAACTCTTTCTCGCCGGTGGTGTATTCGACGTAGGTGTACTCATGGGTGCGCAAGCCAGCAAAGGCAGGAATACCGGTTGCGGTTTTGCCTTGAACCTGGGCGGTCTGCGCGTCGTCCGGTTCGTTCACGCCGCTTGGCGCGGTCGGCGTTCCGCGCGGCGCGGCGCGCGGCGGTTGCGCGTTCGGATTGCCGTGCATGAGCAAATACACTTGGCGCCAATCCGCCAGCGGCTGATTGCCCCACAGCGAAACGAGCGAACGACCGTCTACAAAATCCGGAATTTTTGCGCCGCCGATTTCCGCGAACGTCGGCGCGAAATCAACATTGCCCGCGATCGCGTCCAGCGTTTTGCCGGCGGGAATATTGGGACCGCGCATAATCAGCGGCACATGAATGTCTTCTTCGTACGCGGTCTGCTTGCCCTGTTGCAACCGATGCTGACCCATATGATAGCCGTTGTCCGAAGTAAAAACGATGAATGTATTTTCGAGCTGCCCATTTTGTTTTAGCGCGTTGACCAGCGTTTCAATCGCGTCGTCAACGGCTTGGAGTGAACGGAGCCGGTTGCGATAGTCCTCGTCGAGACGCGTTTGCTCGCGGGCGGAGAGCGTGGCGAGACCCTTGATGTAATTTGGCTTGTCGCTGACATCGGCTTCATTGTAACTCGGCGGGCGCGGAGCTTTGGCATCGGCAAACATTTTTTCGTGACGCGGCGCGGACGTCGCCGGGCTATGCGGCGCGTAATAGCCGAGATAAATGAAAAAGGGTTTGTTTTCGCGCGCCGCGCGTTGGATGAAATCAACGGCTTTGCGCGTGTAAACATCCGTGCCGTAATCTTCGGCTTTGTTCCCGTATTGGACGAACTTGCCGTTTTCGTTGAGCGTGTAGTTGAATTCGCCATACGCGTCGCCCTTGGCTGCACTATACCATTCGTCCCAGCCGGGCGGGATATACGTTTGGTTCGACCGGACCGGATAGCCGTTCAAATATTTGCCGGCGAGCATCGTTTTGTAGCCGGCGGATTGGAGCCAGGTTGCCACGGTGGATTTTTCATCGCCGGACGAAACGAATTTTTCAAAGCCGCCGTCGGGCGGAGTATTGCCATAGACGCCGGTGTTGTGCGCGTATTGCCCGCGCAATATCGTCGCGCGCGAAGGGCAGCAGAGCGAGACGTTCACAAAAAAATTCGAGAACGAAACGCCTTGATCGGTCAGCAAGGTTTTGAGTTTCGGCATAAACGCGATTTCTGCCGCGTCGAGGTCGTCGGTCAAAATGAAAACGATGTTTGGTTTTGCGCGGCTCGGCGTTGGCGAAGCGGCAAGCGTGGGCGCGGTATTTGGCACCGGGGCGGCTAGTGTCGGCGCGGCGGATGTGGGCGGTGGAGACGCAGTTGGGATAGGCGTTGTACATGCCGCCAGAAACAAAAACGCGCTGACAAGTCCGGTTCGATAATTCATTTCGCGACTCCTTGGCGCACAGATTAACGGCACGACGTTATGGACAAATTAGGGCAAGGCAAGAAAATTGTAAATTCATTCGCTACAACTATTATATGCCGAGCCGATTCCAAATTGCAACTGCTGTTGACACGTCAAACCATCCTCCCTATAATATTGCCGAGCAGTTGGAATGAATTAACTATCCCCTCTTCTGTTTTCTCCAAAATGAGGTAACCGATGAAACTGCGCGCGCTGAGACTGTTTGCTCAAATAGATGTGCTCCTCACCGGCTGGATGGCGCGCTACGGCGTCATGATCTTGCGCGTGAGCGTTGGCGTTGTCTTTTTCTGGTTCGGCGCGCTGAAGTTTTTTCCAGACCTCAGCCCGGCGCAAGATTTGGCAACGCGGACGATTTCGATCCTGACCTTTGGCGTGATCCCAGCCCCCATCGCGCTCTTCATCCTGGCGACGTGGGAATGCGCGATCGGTATCGGGCTGATCTTGGGGCTGTATATGCGCGTGACGCTGGCATTGTTGTGGTTGCAAATGCTCGGCACCATTACGCCGATCTTTTTCTTTCCGAACGAAGTGTTCAAATATATTCCTTTCGCACCTACGCTCGAAGGGCAATACATCATCAAGAATATCGTGTTGATCAGCGCGGGGATTGTCATCGGCGCGACCGTCCGCGGCGGCGCGCTGTTTGCGAACCCCAAAGCGCACGTTCACTGAGCAAATAATTCCAAGGAGGCAACGTGTACACCCTCATTCGCTCGCTGTCATTCAAACAACTCATTTCACAGCAAGTTCCGTCGCTCGGCATTTCTTTGATCACTGCCGAATTGTTTTTCAAGTTCCACAGTTTCGCGCTCGAATGCGCGGCGTTCTTGGCGACCTGGTACGCTGTTGATCTGTCGATTCACTTTGTCCGCGAGCGCTTGAAAATCGGTGGAATCACCTCTGCGTAGAATTTCAATCGGCTCAGTCCTTCACAATTTCATGAATGGGTGAGCGCTCTCTAGCAGTCTGTCGGAGAACCCTTGTAGCATAGCGCGCCTTGTGCGCGTTTTTGAGGACGCCCACGAGGGGC
>JACQGS010000311.1 GCA_016199405.1 Chloroflexota bacterium
CATCAAATAGAGCGGCGGTGTTTGCGCTTGCATCAGCGCGCGCACGATCGCCGCGCCAATACCCTGCTTCTGCTTTTCCGGAACCACTGCAATCGACGCCAGCTCACGACTGCCGTCGTCATGCGTTTTGATTTGCCCAACGCCGATAATCGCGTCAGCGTCTTCCGCGACCAGAAACTTTTGCCATTTCAAATCGAACGGATTGATCCGCGCCGCGCGGACGATGCGCTTGATGGTGGCTTGGTCTGGTTCGGTAGCCGGACGGATATTCATGGGCATGTGGGTGAGTATGGGCGTGTGTGGGTATGTACGTAAAAGCAGGCGCGAGTGACCTTCACACTCACATACCTACATACGCTCACACTCCATTGCGTTCCGCAAACGCCATCGTGTACAAATCAAAATATCGCCCGCGCCGCTCGAGCAATTGCTGATGCGTGCCCTGCTCGACGATGCGCCCCTGATCGATCACGACGATTTGGTCCGCGCGCGTGATCGTCGAAAGTCGGTGCGCGATGACGAACACGGTGCGGTCTTGAAATAATTTTTCGAGCGCGGCTTGGATGATCCGTTCGGTCTGCGTGTCCACGCTGGAGGTCGCTTCGTCGAGCAGCAAAATGCGCGGGTTGGCGTGCAGCGCGCGCGCAAACGAGACGAGTTGCTTTTGCCCGCCGGATAAAATCGCGCCGCCCTCGCCGACCAACGCATCGTACCCGTGCTCCAACGCGCGAATAAAATCGTCCGCGCCGACCGCGCGCGCCGCCGCCTGAATGGACGCGTTGGTCGCATCCGGATCGCCGTACGCGATGTTATCGCGCACGGTGCCGGCGAAGAGAAACGGGTCTTGCAAAACAACGCCCATCTGACTACGCAGCGATTTTTGCGTGACGGTTCGCACATCGTTGCCGTCAATGAGCACCGCGCCTTCGGTCGGATCGTAAAAGCGGCTGACGAGTTTGACGAGCGTCGATTTGCCCGCGCCGGTTTCGCCGACGAGCGCGATCGTTTGTCCGGGCGTGACGCGCAAATTGATCTTTTCCAGCACCGGAATTTTATCGTCTTCGTAATGAAAACTGACGTCGCGAAATTCGACCGCGCCGCGAATTGCCGGCAGCGCGCGCGCGTCCGGCGCGTCCAGCACCGTCACCGGCGTGTCGAGCAATTCAAAGATCCGCTCGCCGCCCGCCATCGTCGCCTGAAACGTGTTGTAGCGTTGCGAGAGCGCGCGAATCGGTCCAAAGAACCGGTCAATGTAGAGCGCGAACGCGGTCAGCGTGCCGGCGGTGAGGTCGCCGAGATTCACGGATCCAAACACAGCCAGCCCGCCGACCAGAATGACCGCGCCAAGCGCGACGCTGCTGAGGAAATCAATCGTCGGAAAAAAGACCGCGACGATCAGCGCGGCTTGATTATTGACGCGCAAATTGTTGCCGTTGACGTTATCGGCAAAGAAACGAAAGTTGCGTTCTTCGCGCGAAAAGGATTGCACGACGCGCACGCCGACAATATTTTCATTCAACACCGCGTTCACCCAACCGATCGCGGAACGGACATGCCGATAACTCGCGCGCGCGCGGCGGCGGAAAATTTCGGTCGCCGCGATCATCACAGGCAACACCAAAAACGTGATCAGCGATAATTGCGCGTTCAGCAAAATCATCGCGACAAAAATGCCAACGAGATCGAACGCAGCGCGAAAAATATCCACCAGCGCCCACACGATCATTTCGCGCAAAACGCTCACGTCGTTCATCACGCGCGAGATAATGCGCCCCACCGCGTAGCGACTGTAAAAGCCGAGCGAGAGCGCTTGCAAGTGATCGTACATTTCGCGGCGGAGATCGTAGATGACGCTTTGCCCGGTGACCGCCATAATCCGGATGCGCGTATAGCCGGCGACCCACAAAATGGCGGCGCTCAGCAAAAACAACGCGAGCGTTTGCGCCAGCGCGCGTTCGTCGCGCCCCACGATGCCGGTATCAATCGCCACTTTCACGAGATACGGCCCCGCGGTGCCCGCGAGCGTCCCCATGACGGCGAGCGCCATCGCGGCAAAAATATTGCGGCGGTACGGCGCGACGTATTTCAGCAAGCGTCGCGTGATTTGCGGATCGTACGCCTTGCCGATGATCGTGTCGTCGGAAGGTGGAGCGATGGGTGTTGGTTTGGGTTGTGCTTGTGCTGTTGCAATCGCCATAAGTCAAAAGCCAAAAGGCAAAAGTGAAAAGCAAAACTCTATGGCGCGTCTCGACTTTTCACTTTGCGCTTTATACTTTTCGCTTGAATCAGTCATCCGCCGCTTCCGGTTCTTCTTCGCGCGGTTTCATTTCTTCGGGCGCATGCCCATTGCCGGACGCCGGCGCTTCGATTTGGTCGAGGAACATCATCTCGCGCGCATATTGTTCTTGGTCGCGCAGTTGCAGATCGTAAATCTCTTGGTACAGTCCGCCCTCGGCGAGCAACGCATCATGCTTGCCGCGTTGGACGATGCGCCCTTGATCGAGAACGAGGATGAGGTCGGCGCGCTTTACGCTTGAGAGTCTTTGCGCGATGATGAACGTCGTGCGATGCTCCATCAATTCCGCGAGCGCTTGCTGAATCAAATACTCAGTTGCCATATCCACGCTGGAGGTCGAATCGTCGAGAATGAGAATGCGCGGATTCATCAACAACGCGCGCGCAATTGCGACGCGTTGCCGTTGCCCGCCGGACAACGTGACGCCGCGCTCACCAACTTGCGTCGCGTATCCGTCCGGAAAGCTCGAAATGAAATCATGGGCGCGCGCGGCGATGGCGGCCGCGACGACCTCGTCCTCCGTCGCGTCGCGGCGACCGAACGCGATATTGTCGCGAATGGTTTCCGAAAACAATAGCGACGATTGCAAGACGATGCCGATTTGCGAACGGAGCGATTTCAATTCCGCATCGCGCACGTCAAAACCGTCCACGCACACGCGCCCGGTGTGCGGATCGTAAAAACGCGGAATCAGATTGACGATGCTTGTCTTGCCGCTGCCGGTCGGACCGATCAACGCGATCACTTGATTCGGTTGCGCTTCAAATGAAACCTCTTGCAGCGCGTCGCGTTCGCCCCGATACGAGAACGAAACATTTTCAAACGTAACGCGCCCGGTGAGCGCCGGCAATTGCCGCGCGTGCGGCGGCGACGCAATCTCTTCTTTCAAATCAAGGATCTCAAAGATGCGCTGACCGCCCGCGACCGCTTCGCCGGCAGAATTGATGACCGAGCCCAACTCGAGTACCGGTGGGGCGAGCAACAACAGATACGCATTAAACGCGACGAGTTCGCCCAGCGTCAGCGTTCCCTCAAAAACAAATTGTCGACCGAACCACAAAATCAAAACCGTCGGGAGCATGATGAGCAGCGTCATCGTCGGCAGGAAAAAGCCCCACGTGCTGACGATGCGCACGCGCGCATGATAGAGCGTGCGATTTTTCTGCGCGAACTTTTTCTTTTCAAAATCCTCTTTCGCAAACGCGCGCACCACTTGCGCCCCGGTCAAGTTTTCTTGCAACGTGGAAGAAAGGTCACCGAGCGCTTGATCGACTTTGTAGAACAACGCATGCACAGTGCGCGCCATGAGGTACGCCGTGAACGCGAGCGCGAGCACCGGTCCAATCCCGATCAGCGTCAGCGTCGCGCTGGATTGGAAGAGGAGAAAAATAACTCCGCCCAGCAAGAGCAAGATGTTCAACAACTCGACCGCGCCTTGCCCGACAAAACGCGACAACGATGAAACGTCTTCCGTACAGCGGCTCATCAATTGCCCGGTCTGCGTTTGATCGTGATAACTGAAAGGCAAATGCTGAATCTTGTCGTAGAGCGCGTTGCGGAGATTATAGCCGGTCGTGTTCGTCAGCCATTCGGACAGATAGCGCTTGCCGAAATTGAACAGCGAGCGGATAAGGCCGATGCCGATGATGAGCAAGCCGGACATGAAAAGCGCGGACGGATCGCGCCGGATCAGTCCGTCGTCAATCGCGGCGCGGATGAGCGAGGGCGTAAAGAGTGACGTAATCGTCACCGCGAAAACGCAGACGAGCAGCGTGATCAAATGCCCAAGGTAAGGCTGGAGATTTTTGAGCAGACGCCAAAGAATTTTCATTTTTTTCGTCGCGAGGGAAACGAAGCGATTATAGCAGACGCGGCAAGCCCGCGCAAGTTTTTTCAGCCAGTTTACAATTTTCTCATTTCACTTTCATTCGCCGGCGCGATTCTGAGCGCGCAAGAGTGAAATAGGAAAAGGAGTCCCATGAAAAACAAACGGCTGATCTTGATCGGCGCCATCGCGTGGATGCTCGCCGCATGTAGTCCAACCGTCGCAACGTCAACTCCAATGACGCCCGCGGCATCCCCCACCTCCGCCACGCCAACTCCCGCCACGCGCGATCAATCGCGCGCGAGTTCGGCTCGCGTCGATCGCGAGGTGACGTACTGCCTTGCCGCCGGCGTCGCGCTCAAAATGGACATTTACTATCCGCAGAAATCGGAGGGCAAGCCCGCGCCGGTCGCGGTCTATGTGCACGGCGGCGGCTGGACGAGCGGCGATAAGGGCGGCGGTGCGGGAACGGTCGAAACGCCGGAGTTGGTCGCGCGCGGTTATTTGGTCGCGGCAGTCAATTACCGGCTCGCGCCGACTTTTAAATTTCCGGCAGAGATCGAAGACGTGAAATGCGCGATTCGCTTTTTGCGCGCGAACGCGGCGAAATATGATTTGGATCCGAATCGGATCGGCGCGTGGGGCGGCAGCGCGGGTGGGCATTTGGTCGCGCTGTTGGGAACGAGCGATGCGAACGCGGGGTTGGAAGGGGGCGGCGGCTATGCGGAGCAATCAAGCCGTGTGCAAGCGGTGGTGGATATGTTTGGTCCGGCGGATTTCACCGGCGATTATGGCAGCATCAACACACGGTTGATGCAAAATGTTTTCGGCGCGAGCGCGTCCAACGCGGCGGAGATCGCCAAGCGTTACAGTCCAACGACATACATCTCGAAAGATGATCCGCCGTTTTTGATCTTGCACGGCGAGCAGGACCAAGTCGTGCCGCTGAGCCAATCGCAAATACTCTTGGAGAAACTGAAAGCCGGCGGCGTGGATGCAACGCTTGTCGTCGTCAAGAACGCCGGGCATAGCTTTAGCCGCGCCGGCGGCGCGATCAATCCGTCGCGCACCGAGATCACCAAGATCGTTGTGGATTTTTTTGATAAACAGTTGAAGGGAAGGTGAGTAGTGATCAGTGATCAGTGATCAGTGATCAGTGA
>JACQGS010000315.1 GCA_016199405.1 Chloroflexota bacterium
AGGGGCGAAGCATTTGCCAGAGCTTGAAGCAATGACAGTCTTGGTCGGCTTATACCAATCTTGATTTCTGCAAGTCGTAGTCGTGCAAATGCTTCGCCCTTACCGCGAGGGCATCACGCCGCAACCGCTTCCACCTCGTCGCGTTCAAAGATCGCGCCGCCAGCCGCGAGTTTTTGCAAACGCCGATGCGCGAGGATTGCCGCGCCAATCGCGGCGGTAAATTGCGGCATTGCGCCGGGCGGGACATTCACCGGCGCGTTCAATTTGTTTTGCACGACGCGCGCCATTGTGTCAAAGCGCAAAATGCCGCCGACGAGCGTGTATTCGGGTTCGGCTTGCACGCGCTTCATCAATTGCACCGCGCGGTCCACCAGCGAAACAATCGCGCCGTGCATAATGTCCGCCGGCGTGGCGCCCGCGGAAACGTGATTGATGACTTCGGATTCCGCAAAGACCGCGCACACGCCCGAAATCGCGACGGCTTCTTTGGAGGTCGCCACCAGCGGACCGATTTCCTCGATCTGATAATTCATATAGCGCGCGGTCTTTTCCAGAAACGCGCCGGTGCCCGCCGCGCATTTGTCGTTGAGGCGGAATGCTTTGACCTTGCCGTCGCCGTCGAGGCGGCTCGCTTTCATCGTCTGCCCGCCGATATCGAGAACCGTCCGCGTCTGCGGAAAGAAAAATTGCGCGCCGCGCGATTGCGCGGTGATGTCGGTCACATACACATCGCGAAACGGAATGAGAAAGCGCCCATAGCCGGTCGTGGCGAGATACGCGATTTCTTTTTCGGTCAGCTTGGCTTCCGTGAGCGCGGCTTCATACGCGCGGCGCGCGGCTTCGACTAGTTTGAAACCGGTCTTGGTCATGCCCGTGCCGACAATCCGATGATCGTCGCTGAGAATCACGACTTTGGTGTACGTCGAACCCACATCAATCCCCGCCGTGAATTTCATATCGCCCCCTCCTTCAACGCAATCGGTTCGCGGCTGCTCTTGATTCGATCGCGCGCGAAGAGCGCCGCGCCGAGCGCGCCCATAAAATGCGCTTCTTCGCCAACATTCACTTGCATTCCTAACATTTCATTCATCACATGCACCATGCCCAGATTCTTCGTCACCCCGCCGGTGAACGCGACTTGCGCTTCCACGCCGACGCGCCGGAGCAATGCCATCGAGCGCGTGCCCATCGAGCGATGCACGCCGAGCAAAATGTCTTCGATTTTTTTGCCTTTGCCCAGCCACGACAGCACTTCCGATTCTGCGAACACGGTGCACGTCGTCGAAATCGGCACGGCTTTTTCCGCGCGCAATGCAATCGGTCCGAGATCCGCCAACGGAATTTCGAGCGCGACGGCTGCGGCTTGCAAGAATCTGCCCGTGCCCGCGGCGCATTTATCGTTCATGCAAAAGTCGATTACCTCGCCGCTCGGCGCGACGCGAATCGCTTTGGTATCTTGCCCGCCCATATCGAGCACCGTGCGCGTTTGGGGAAACATGTGCACGGCGCCGCGCGCGTGGCAACTGATTTCCGTAATTTGCGTATCGCCGAAAGTAACTTTGTAGCGTCCATAACCGGTGCCGACGACATAGCCCACCGTTTCTTCGCCGATGTGCGCGTCTTGCACCGCGAGTAGAAACGCTTTTTCCGCCGCCGTCACGACGTTCGCGCCGGTGTCAATCAATGAGCGACCGGCGATGCGCCCGTCTTCGTCAACGACCACCGCTTTGGTCTGCGTGGAGCCAACATCAACTCCTGCGGCATAAGACATGGGATTCTCCTTCTAGTAATTCGAGTTCCGTATTGCGTATTGCGGAATGCGTGTTGCGTATTCCGTCAGAGCATCGGCGGATTATCGAGAAGAGTTGAATCAAATGCGTTGTACGATTCGCGTTCTTCCGCAATTTTGTAGCCGCGCTCAGCGGGAATGATGGTGAGCAACAGTCGGATAATCTCCGTCAGCAATTTCATTCGATGCAATGCAATCGGTTCGGTCAGCACGTGCCGCGCTTTGTAATACCAGTCGCGTGATTCGCGCGCCGAGCCGAGTGAGTATTCATAGAATCGCGCTTGATCTTTGTGCGAGCGATGACTGTATCCTTCTGCAATATTCGCGCTAATCGAACCGATTGCTTCGTATAATTGTCCGGCAAGGTCGAGCGTACGCTTGTCCTGAAACAATTTCGTTACATCGGGCCACGCCAAGTCACCCGCAAACACTGCCAACCGATAAACTTGCATTCGCCACAACGCGTCACCTGTGAGTTCACTCGGAACAGTCGCAAGCCACTCTGAAAATTTCATCTTCCCCTCGGCAGCACGCAATACGTTCTACGCTGCCTTCAACTTCCGCGTCGCCAATCCCTCAAAAAACGCGTCAATGCGATTTTTCATCGGCGCTTCCGTGACGACACGCTTGTCCATCATATCCGACTCGATAAACAGCGTCGCGATATCGCGCGCCGCCATCACCGCGCGGCGATTGTCCGCGAGACCGGTCGAAACGGTGCGGCACGATTTAATCGGATGATACACGATCCCGTCCACATGAAACGCGTCCAACGAATCCACGAGCCATTGATTCTGGAAAAACATCGCGTCCATCGCATGCCGCACGCTCACCAGCACCCCCTCCGCCAAACTTTCGAGCGGGCGATTCAAATCGTATTGAAAGCCGGTGTTCAACCCGCCTGACGCGAATTCGAGATAGGTCGAACCGGTAAATGCCCCGCCCCATTCGGAAAAAAGTTCGGTAAACCGCCGAAAGATGGGATAGCACGGCACGCCGACAAAAATCAGCCGATACTTTTCTTGCGTCAGAGTGCCGATTTTATTGGCGGCTTTGTATTCCATTTCCTCGACGAGGTCCTCGAAATATTTCGCGCCCGCCGCGGTGCCGCGCAGTGCGTTCGCGACGCCGAGATAGATCGTGCCTTCGCTCATCGCATTGAAAACTGCGGGGCGCGCCATGTTCACGGCGAGCAAGCGTTTGTACGCCACGCTCATCGCGTTGGTATAGCGCATCGTCTCGCGCAAGCGGTCCACGTCGAATTTTTTGCCGGTGATTTCTTCGCACAGCGTGATGAGTTCGCGCAGTTGAAACTCGACGTACTTCCGGTCATTCTCGAAATCCGGATCGCCTTGCCACGTCTGCCCACCGAGCGAGCGCGAGCCGGGCACATCGAGCGCGAACGTGCGCGCCTGGTACATCCGCTCCCAAATTTCGCCCCATTTCAAGTACGTGTTGCATGCATTCGTGAGCACGCCGAAGGTCGGGCGCGGAATTTTGCCCATCGGATGCTCACCGTTCTTCAACTGCACGCCGACCTCGGCTTTGACATAGCCGCAAATGTCGGGCGAGTAGCCGTAATCTTCCGCCGCGTTCAGATATTCGTGCGCGACGCGCCGCACGGCAGTTTGCAGTGACGTGATTTCCGGAAAGACGAGATGAATGTCGAACGAGCACAAGATTTCCGCGATACTGCCCATCACGAAAACATACGCGGTGTGCTCGCCGCGTTCCGCCGCGGTCGTCAATTCCGCAAACCACTCGCGGAACAACCGCGCGCCTTCTGCCGCGCCGCGCCCGATAATTTCTTTGCCGTCGGTTTTGTCGGTCATCATGTCCTCTCCTCATCCCAAGATGTCATTGCGAGGAGGCGATCTGTGCCGACGAAGCAATCCCCAAGTTGAAACGTGGAGATTGCTTCGCTTCGCTCGCAATGACAGAATCACTCAAAAAGGATACTCTCCACAAACGTTTCCAATTGAATCTGCACGTGATCGAAGCCGGTCATTTTCTCTTCGAACTCGCTGATGAAATATGGAATATTGTGCTCGTCGAAGGTTTTACTGTACGCAACTTGCTCGTCAAGACCCGGCTCGCACATTTTCGCGGCAGTCACGATCGCGGCTTGCGCGTTCGCGTTCTTGACGCGCTGCATCAGCATTTTTTCTTTCGGCTTGCGGAGATCGTGCTGCACCGGGCTGTACGACGATTTATTGAGATACGCGTCCGCGAGATTGTGCAACACGTCGCCGTCGCTCGACACATCTTCCAAAATCCAACGCAAGCCGATGAGCAAATCGTCGTCCACGACATAGCACGATTGTCCGATCACGCGCAACAAGTCAACCGGCGGCAATTCACAAAAGCCGCCTTCAAAAACGACGCGAATACGGTCTTGCTTTTTCGCCGTGCGCGCTTGAATCTGCGGAATCACTTGCGCGAGCAGAGCGTTATGCTCCTCGCGCGGAATCATCGCGCCGACAGCGACGAGCACAAACGCTTCGTCAATGCCGAGCAGCCACGGCGTCTCGCGCTTGATGTCGTACAGTTTACGCAGCCCGCGGCGATTCTCGTTAAAGACGCGAATCGAATTTTGAAGCGCCGCGTCCGTGATCAGCGTGCCGGTAATTTTTTCGAGTTCACGCGCGAGCCGCGCGTACTCATCGCGCAAATAGGTGGACGAATACGCCGAGTTGGCGTTTTGCGGCAGATAGAGAATTTGCGCGGGGTATTTGAAATTGCGCGCCCAAATGCCGGCGAGGTTGCGCGCCACGTCGCAAATGGGCTGCGTGACGAACATATCCAGGTCGAGCGTGTTGCTGAGACACAACTCGAGCGAACTGCGCGGAATCGAGCAGATGTACGATCCGAAATGCGCGTCGGCTTTTTTGCGGTCAACTTGCGAGCCGCGTAATTTGACTGGCAACATGCCGGCGGCATGCGCGATTTCTTCGGGGAAGTAAACTTGAAAATGCCCCAGCGTTTTGCCGCCCGCCGCTTTCCATTTTTTCACGGTCGGAAAATCGGTGTCTTCCACGAGGTCGCGGCAGAGCCCAATTGTTTCGTCGAGCGATTTATTTTTCCATGCGTCCCAAAGAGTCATTCTCGCTCCTATCCAAAGCCCGCCTCCTTCAGCCGGCTTTGTTCGTGACTGAACTTTGAAAACGATTCCAATTGATGCTATAATCAGTTCGTGGACAAGCGGTTCGCGCTCGCTGACGAATTCCTTGCTGACGCCCAAGACTTGCTGGAGCGCGGGCGTCTGCGTTCCGCATTGTCACGCGCGTATTATGCCGTTTATCATTTGTGCGTTCTGTTGTTTGAGAAGTACGCTCTCAAGCCAAGCCACTTTGTCGGAAAGAGCAACCGGCCTGCATTAATTTGGGAGCACACCATCATCACCCGACAGTTCTTTCACGAGTTTTGCGACAAGCGCAGACTCTTTGCTTGGGAACGTGGCGTAACCATTCGCCGACTCTATCGCAATCGCCTTACAGCAGACTATCAGCCCGAAGAGACTATTACAGTTGAGTATGCGCGTAACGCGTACGCAGTCGCAGTAGAGTTCTTCGGAGAACTTGAAAAGGCGGTGACGGAACAGTGATAAAGGCAGATTCTTCTCTTGAATTACTAGCGGCCCCTTCTCTCGCGGAGACGGTCCACTCCTTTACGACCGATTTCCTCCAGATTTTCCCTCGCGCCCAGTTGTTGCTCGGCAACAATGTAGACAGCGATGCGGATGTCGAAATTGATATTTACGTTCCCCGTGAAGAAATCGAATCAGCAGGCATAAAAGCCGACGAGTTAGCGCTTAACTTTGACATCAAGACTGGGTACTTTATTATTCCCATTGTCTTGCCCCTCGACGCATACCCGGTAAAGTAACGCGAATGCAACTCGCGCTGTAAACTCATTCATCCTTCCATCTCGGCTCCCGTTTTTCCATAAACGCCGCCAGCCCTTCGTTCGCATCGTGCGTCTTCATCAAATCGCCCAGATATAATTTTTCGATTTCGCGCAGCGCGCGAAAGAGCGCGTCCGTTTGCAAGGGAATCCGCGCCGCGCGTTTGGTGAATTGCAAAACCACGCCGCTCTGCTTCATCAGCCGCGCGATAAACGCGTTCAGCGCGTTCTCAAACTCTTCCGGCGTTGCGACCGCATTCACCAAACCCAAGCGTTCCGCCGTCGCCGCATCAATTGCATCGCCGGTCATCATCATCTCGAATGCTTTTTTATTCGAGATGAGAAACGGCAGCAGCACGGCGGCAATCGGCGGAAAAACACCAACCTGAATTTCCGGCTGCGCGAATTTCGCCGCGCTGCTCGCGACGATGAAATCGCACGCCATCGCGAGCTCAAGCCCGCCGCCGAGCGCGCTGCCCTGCACCGCCGCGATCGTGGGTTGAGATAAGTTCCAAATTTTTTCGATGAGCGCGTCGAAGCGCGTAATCATTTCCTCAACGCGGTCGGCGGTGTGGTCTTTCACATCCACACCCGCGCTGAAAAATTTTCCCTGCGCACCGATGACGATGACCTTCGCGTCGCGCGCCGCGTCAATCGCCGCATCAATCTCTTTCATCAGCGCGATATCAATGACGTTGACGGGCGCTTGGGTCAGCGTGATGCGCGCAATGCTGTTGGATTTTTCAAGAGTTAGGTTTGGCATAGGTTTAATATTGCGTAGTCAGTATTGCGTAAGGAATGCAATTGTGTCTTGAAATCTGAAAAGCAATTGCCGCGATTACGCAATACGCACTACTGGGTGTTGTATTATTTGGCGATACCGAATGATTTTCCCCTCCAACTTCTCCAACCTTCCCTCTCCCACCAGATACTCACAGTGCGCCAGCGTTTCTACCATCGCCAGCCGAACATCGTCCACGCTCTCAATGGTGGGAAAAACGCTCATGCAAATCTCGTACGCGGTGCGACCGACTTGCGCGCCGTCCCAGCATTTTTGCGCCCGGTTGCGATGATGCTCGCGCAATTCGACGATGCGCCCCGGAATATCTTCGATCAGCGCGCGATGTCCGGGTATTGCAGTCTTGGCGCCGAGCCGCTCAATCGTGCCCAGCGACGCGAGAAAATTCTTCAGCGGATTTGGGTCGAGGCCGGGCCACAATGGAATGTTGGGCGTGATTTTCATCAGAATCATATCGCCGCTAAAAAGCAGTCCGTTTTCCGCGCTATGCAAAACCAAATGCCCATCCGCGTGCCCCGGCGTCCAGTGAATCTTGTAGGCACTGCCGCCGATTTGCACAACCTCGCCTTCGCGCAGTGGAGTCAATTCGTTGGGCTGCGGCGTTAGCATCTGCAACACTTCGAATGAACGCTCCACGATCTTTTTCGCGAAATCGCGCGGCACGCCATTCTCAATCATTTGGTCGCCCAACAGATACAGATGCGAGCCGTTGGGCTTCCACTCGATCGCAATGGTGCGAATCTCTTCGTCCAGCGCGTACACCGGCGCGCCGCTCAGATTTTGAAAGTACCCCGCGAGTCCATAATGATCGGGATGCGCGTGCGTAATAAAAATGCGGCGAATTTCTTTCGGTGTAATCTGCAATTCTTTGAACGCCGCATCCCATGCTGCAAACGCTGCCGCATCGTTCAGTCCCGTGTCAATCAGCGTCCAGCTCGCTTCCTCGCGAATCAAATAGCATTGAACGTACTTGAGCGGAAACGGGACAGGGATGCGAACTTGGAAAACTCCTTCGGTTATCTGCTCGATAATTCTCATCGCAT
>JACQGS010000318.1 GCA_016199405.1 Chloroflexota bacterium
AAGGGGCAGGCGTTCTCTAACGCCGCTTTTCAGGCGAAAACGCGCTAGAGAGCGCTTCCCCTTTTATGAAATTGTGATGGACTGAGCCGGGTGTTTACGCCCGTCATTCAGTGGGCGTAAACGCCCTTCCAATTTCAGGGAGACCCGAATACGTGACGATGCTAAAAGCACTTTCAGTGAACGCAACAACAACGTGCAAAGCGCAGGACATTTGGTTCGCCTATCGGCAGTCGAATTGGGTGTTGAAGGGCGTTACGATTGACGTGCCGAGCGAAGGGTTCTTGACAATTCTGGGACCTTCCGGATCGGGGAAGACGACTCTGCTTAAAATTCTCGCGGGCATGTTGAAACCGCAGAGCGGCAACGTTGAACTGTTTGGCACGCGGCTAGTGAACGGGACCGCGAATCATCCCGAGTTTCGCCAACGCGTTGGCTATATTCCGCAGCAACTCGGACTCGTGCGCGGAATGACCGCACTCGAAAATGTTTTGCTGGGCGCGCTCGGACGAATCGCCGGCGCGTTGCCCCTGCTCGGCGTTTTTCCCAAAGCCGAAGTCGAGCGCGCCCGCGGCTATCTCGATCTGCTCGCCATTGGCGACAAGGCGCGCGAAAAGGTGTATCGCCTGAGCGGCGGCGAGCGCCAGCGCGTCGCGATCGCGCGCACGCTCTTGCAAGATCCAAAAATCATTTTTGCGGACGAATTCGTCTCCGACCTCGACCTGCCGCGCGCGGCGCAGATTCTGGCGGCGATGCGCGATTTGACGCAGCGCGAGAAAATCGCGTTCGTCGTCAACATGCACGAGATTCCACTCGTGCAGGACCTTGGCGACGAGGTGATGATTCTAAAAAAGGGCATCATCGTGCATCGCGGCGCGGCGCGGGATTTATCCATGTCGCTCGCGCAGGAGATTTTGGAATGAAGAAGAATCCACGCTACGAGTTGCTCAATTACGATTTATTGTTCGGCGTTGGCTTGCTGATGGTACTCGCGCTCGCGCTGGCGCAGTTGGGGCTGTTTGACGCGCAACGCTTGTTGAAAGGCGCGTCCAATTTCATAGTCTTTGCGCAGGGCACCTTCCCGCCCGATGCCGACATTCTGCCGCTTGCAGCCGGCGCGCTCGTCGAAACGATTCAAATGGCGTTCGCCGGCACGCTGCTTGGCTTTGTGCTCGCGCTTCCGCTTGGACTGCTGGGTACACGGACGCTGGCGCCCGCGCCGGTCGTTTATACGGTTCGCTTCATCGTCGGCGTCATTCGCACGATCCCTTCGCTGCTGTGGGCGGTGATCTTTGTGATCGTCATCGGCTTGGGCGCGCCGGCGGGAACACTCGCGCTCGCGGTGTACACGCTCGGTTATCTCGCGAAACTGTACGCGGAATTTTTCGAAGGCGTTGACCCCGAAATTCTCGAAGCCGTGCGCGGCGTCGGCGCGCGCCGGTGGCATCTGGCGCGCTTTGTCGTGTGGCCCGAAAGCGCGAACAATGTGCTGAGCCAACTGCTGTTTATGTTCGAATACAACATCCGCGCGTCCGCGATTTTGGGCTTTGTCGGCGCGGGCGGGATCGGCTTGTACTTGAACGTCTACATCAACACGCTCGCGTATCCGCGCGTCGCGACGATTTTGCTGTTGATCCTCGCGCTGGTGCTGGCGATGGATGTGGTCAGCACAACGGTCCGAAAGCGGTACCTTTTGACTACGTAAATCCCTTGGCGATACTCTATCACAACTCATTCTATGTCGGAAGGACAAATGATGACCCGCATCTTGATTATCGTGGTTTTGGCACTGCTTACCGCCGGGGCAGCTGGCTGCGGTAGTGCCCCAATCGTCATCAGTTCCAAAGTGAGCGAGTTCAAGTTCGAGCCGGCAACCTGGACCGTGAAAGCCGGGTCAAAGGTAGCCGTGAGTCTCACCAATTCAGGCGCCGTCGAACACGAATGGGTGCTGCTAAAATCCGGCGAACAAGCCAAGGCACCGTGGACGGAAGCAGACGAAAGCAAAATCTATTTTGAGTCGGAAGTGGAACCCGGCGCAGGTAAAGTGCGTTCCTTTATCGCGCCGGCATCGGGCATTTATCAAATAATCTGTGGAGTGCCAGGACACTTGGAAGCCGGCATGCAAGGCACATTGATCGTCAAGTAAACGCGCCCAGGTCGGGTGTGGAATAGGACGTGTCAAAATTCAGGAGGGATTCCATGTTGACCGCCGCATTGATTACATTTCGCGAGGGATTGGAAGCTGCGTTGATCGTCGGCATCGTGCTCGGATATCTGGGTAAGACCGGACATCGCACGGAATCGCGCTACGCGTGGTTGGGCGTGCTCTTGGCGTCGCTCCTCAGTGTTGGGATCGCGCTCGGGATGTTGCTGGTGGGTGCGAGTCTCAAGGAGCCGTACGAGCAGATGTTTGAAGGCGGAACGATGTTGCTTGCCGTCGCCATCTTGACGTGGATGATTTTCTGGATGCGTTACCAGAGCCGCTTTCTCAAACAAGAGTTGGAGCAAAAAGTGCACACGGTTCTTTCCGGCGGTGCGATGTGGGGGTTGCTCGGTCTAACCTTCTTCTCCGTCTTGCGCGAAGGCATCGAAACGGCGCTCTTTCTCTCCGCCAGCGCGTTCGCACAAGATGGAAGTGAGACGCTCATCGGTGCGCTGCTCGGTTTGGCGCTGGCGATCGCGTTTGGCTACGCGCTCTATGCAATGTCGGTGCGACTGAATATCCGAGTGTTCTTCGATGTCACGAGCGTCTTGCTTTTGATTTTCGCGGCGGGCTTGTTCGCGCACGGGATTCACGAGTTTCAGGAAATCAATTGGCTGCCTATTCTTACGGTGCCAGTGTGGGACACCGGGGCGTTGCTGAGCAATGGATCGCTTCTCGGCTCTATCCTGCGTTCGCTGGTTGGGTACAATGATCATCCATCGGGGCTCGAAGTCGTGGGGTATGTATTTTACTGGGCTGTCATCTTGCTCGGTATTCGATGGTGGACGCAGAGACTGACCACTCGGACCACAGTTGAACGAGTATAAGCCAGCGCGGGGCAGTCGCGTGACCGCACCGCTATTTTTGTTTATCGGCAGAAGGTTGTGATGGGTCGGCGATTAGATATTGAATTGGGATTTCTTCCCGCTAATTTGTCATTGGGAGTCGTTATGGTATAATCGGCAAAGTTGAATTCCGGAGGAACCGAATGCCACGCCGAGCAAAACCAAAATCCAAGCGCACCGATTGGCGGCACTATGCTTCACTGGGTCTCAATGGACTCGTCGCGCTGAGCATGGTCTTGGGGACCGTCTTTTTGTTTACCGGCGCACCCACTCCGCAACCGGTTGTTTCGCAGACCATCGAAATTCCAACGCTGGCGCCGACCGTCCCGGCAACCCCAGCGATTATTCCCACGGCAACCTCAACACCGGTGGCGTCGACTCCAACCCCCGCAAAATAATATTCTGTAAGCAATCCAAACATAAGAAACGTCGCGACCATCTGGGTCGCGACGTTCTTTTTGGTGAACCGCCTCAAACTACTTGGCTTTGAGCTTAATAACTTTCGGTTTGATTTCTTCCGCCTTGGGGAGATTCAATTTGAGCATCCCGTTTTCGAACGTGGCTTCCGCCTTGTCCGCTTGAATCGGAATCGCGAGGTCAAACGAACGCGAGAACGCGCCGTAGCGATGCTCCTTGAGCAAGTAGTTGCGATCCTTGCTCTCGTCAGACGATTTGCTCTCAGCGCGAATCGTCACGGTGCGACCCTCGACGGTAACCTCGACTTCCTCCGGCTTGAATCCCGGCACCGCCGCCTGCAAGACGACCGCGTCGTCCGTCGTGTAAACATCGAGCGGCAAATACGTGCCGGATTCGCCATCCCACAAACGCCACGGCGACGCGAACGCCTCCGCAAACATGCGATCCATCACTTGCGCCAACGGGCGATGAATCGGCTCCCAACGAACCAATGTGCTCATTTATTCCTCCTTGTGGTTTTTGACTTTCAGTTGCATATTATATACACCTTAATTACTTTGTCAATAGAGTTGACAATGATATTATCAATATTCATATACTGCTTTAATAAATGCGGTTGACGGGCTATTGGGTATCGGTTATAATGCCGCCAAAGTGGAAGAAGATGGAATACAAAGACTATTACAAAGTGCTCGGAGTGGATAAGAAAGCCAGCGAGAAGGAAATCAAGCAGGCATTTCGCCGCTTGGCGCGCAAGCATCACCCCGACGTGAATCCCAACAATAAAGCTGCTCAGGACAAGTTCAAAGAGATCAACGAGGCGAACGATGTCTTGTCCGACGCGGACAAGCGCCGCAAGTACGATGCGCTCGGCGCAAACTGGCAACAATACGAGCAATTCCAGCGTGGCGGTGGACGCGGTCCCTTTCAGTGGGGCTCATATCGCTCCGCCGCGCCGCAGGATTTTGAATCGCCGTTTGGAAATCAAGAATTCGACGTCTCCGATTTCTTCCGCACTTTTTTTAGCGGCGGATTTGAAGGCGCCACGCCGCGCGCCGCCAATCGCGCGCGGCGCGGGCAAGATATCGAGCAGGCGTTGGAGATTACGTTCGAAGAGGCATATCGCGGCACCGAGCGGATCATCCAAAAAGATGGGCGCCGACTGGAAATCAAAATTCCGGCGGGCATGCGTAGTGGATCGCGCATTCGATACGCCGGGGAGGGTTTGCCGGGATTTGCCGGCGCGCCGCCGGGGGATATGTATTTTCAGATTCAAGTCGCGCCGCATGCGGATTTTGAACGCCGCGACGATGATATCTACCTGCAAGCGCAAGTCGATCTCTACACGGCTGTGCTTGGAGGAGAGATCACCGTACCCACGCTCAAGGGTCAGGGCGTTTTGAAAATTCCGGCGGGGACGCAATCGGGTAAAGTTTTCCGGCTGAGCGGACAAGGCATGTCGAAATTGAACGAACGCGGTAAGTTTGGCGATATGTACGTCACGGCGCAAGTCGTCGTCCCCGAGAATTTATCGGCGCCAGAAAAAGAATTGTTTGAGAAACTTGCGAAAATTCGCAAGACCAAGACGGCATAATCAGCATGGAACATCAACCGGATAACGAACCCATTTACGTGATCAGCGTCGCCGCGCGGCTCGTCGAGATGCATCCGCAGACGCTGCGCTATTACGAGCGCGCCGGCTTGCTCAAACCGACGCGGTCGTCCGGCAAGATTCGCCTGTACTCGCCGCGCGAGATCGAGCAGTTGCGCCGAATTCAACGGCTCACCGAATTAGGCGTCAATCTCGCCGGCGTGGAGATGATCATCGATCTAATGGAGCGGATGGAACAATTGCGCGAAGAAATGGCACAGCGCGAGCGCGTATTGCGCGAAGAAATGGAACAACGCGAGCGCGAGGTCCACGAGGAAAGCGACCGCTTGCGCAAGCAATTGGAAGCGCACAGCCGTCCGCCAAGAACAATCCGATGATTCCCATTGGCGATTCCAATCCTCTTCGCCGCGCGCCGGTGGTGAATTGGCTATTAATCGGACTGAACGTCCTCTTTTTTCTCTACGAGATTTCTCTGCCCGCGCGCCAATTGGATCGCCTGATATTGAATTTTGGTGTGGTGCCCAATCAAATTCTTGCCGCGGTAAGTCACCCGATCCAAACGCCATTAGCGATTTGGGCAACGCTCTTCACCTCGCAATTCCTGCACGCGGGTTGGGCGCACATTATCGGCAATATGCTTTTTCTGTGGGTCTTTGGCGACAACATCGAAGATACGCTGGGGCATTTCGTTTATCTCTTTTTTTATTTGGCGAGCGGCGTGCTCGCCGGTTTCGCGCAAGTTTTCGTTCAGGGCGCGAGCGGCATTCCCTCGATCGGCGCGAGCGGCGCGATTGCCGGCGTCCTCGGCGGATATATTTTGCTCTATCCCTTTGCGCGCATTCGCATCATTCTTCCGCTCT
>JACQGS010000035.1 GCA_016199405.1 Chloroflexota bacterium
AGTGTAGAGTGATCAGTTTTCAGTGATCAGTTTTCAGTAATCAGTCGTTAGTAACCCGTTCACCGACAACTGAATACTGATTACTGATTACTGATTACTTTCTTTCGCGCATCGCGCGCCACACCTTTTCCGGCGTGAGCGGCATATCAATGTGCTTGACGCCGAACGGCTTGAGCGCATCAATCACCGCGTTCGCGACGGCTGCCGTCGACGCGACCGTGCCCATTTCGCCGGCGCCTTTCGCGCCGAGCGGATTCACCGGCGATGGCGTTTCGGTGCGCGCCGTCTCGAACGAAGGCAGGTACGACGCGACCGGCAGCGCGTAATCCATCATCGAGCCGGTCAAGAGTTGCCCATTCTCATCGTACACCGCGCCTTCCCACAACGCTTGCCCGACGCCTTGCGCGATGCCGCCATGCACTTGCCCATCCACGATCATCGGATTGATCACTTTGCCGACATCGTCCACCGCGATATAGCGTTTCAAATCTACTTTGCCGGTGTCGGCATCCACTTCAACGACCGCGACATGCGTGCCACTTGGAAATGTGAAATTCGACGGATTGAAAACTGCCGTCGCTTCCAATCCCAATTCCACATCCGCCGGCACTTTGCGGGGCCAATGCGCTTCGAGCGCGACCTCCGCGAATTTCACGCCTTTAGACGGCACGCCTTTCACAAAGTACTGCCCGCCTTCAAAGACCACGTCCGCTTCGCCGGCTTCGAGCATATGCGCCGCCATCTTTTTCGCTTTTTCGATCACGCGCTGCGTCGCGACGTACACCGCCGCGCCGCCGACCGCCTGGCTGCGACTCCCGTACGTGCCTGCGCCAAACGGAATCTGGTCCGTGTCGCCGTGCATCACTTGCACATCTTCGATCGCGATGCCAAGTTGATCCGCGACAATTTGCGCGAACGTCGTTTCGTGTCCTTGTCCATGCGCGTGCGAGCCGGTCATCACTTGCACCTTGCCGGTCGGATGGACGCGCACGAGCGCGCTCTCCACCAACGCGGCGGCGGCGCCGAGCGACGCGGCGACTTGCGCCGGCGCGGCACCGGTAATTTCAACGTACGAGCACAAGCCAATGCCGATGTACTTGCCTTGCTTGCGCGATGCCTCTTGCTCTTTGCGGAGTTTGGCATAGTCCGCCATCTTGAGCGCTTTTTCGAAATGCGCCGAGTAATCGCCGCTGTCGTACGCGTATGCCATGCACGTTTGAAAAGCCGAATCTCGGAACGGCGGGATCAAATTCTTGCGGCGCACATCGGCGGGATCCATTTTGAGCGCGTTCGCGACGAGATCCACGCAGCGTTCGACCAAGTACGTCGCTTCGGGTCGCCCCGCGCCGCGGTACGCGTCCACCGGCGTCGTGTTGCTGTACGTTCCCCACACTTCGACAAAAACATTCGGCAAGTTGTACACACCCTGCAGCATCGGACCGTACAGAAAAGTCGGGATGAGTGGCGCGAAGACCGAAAGATACGCGCCTTGATTCGCCCACGTTTTCACTTTGAGCGCGGTGATCGTCCCGTCTCTTTTGTAGCCCACCTCGACATCGCTGACGTGATCGCGCCCGTGAATCGTCGCGATGTAATTTTCCATCCGCTCCTCGACCCATTTCACCGGGCGGCCGAGTTGCTTGGACGCAAAGCACGCGACGACCTCGTCGGCGTACAGATAAATCTTGCTGCCAAATCCGCCGCCGACATCCGGCGCGACGACGCGCAGTTTGTGCTCCGGCTGCCCGATCGTCAGCGCGAGCAACAGCCGGATGATGTGCGGATTTTGGTTGGTATTGTAGAGCGTCAGGTCGCCGCTCGCGGTTTGATAATCCGCGATTGCCGCGCGCGTTTCCATCGCGTTGGGAATGAGGCGTTGATTGAGGATGCGTTGCTTGATGACGCCGTCGGCTTCCGCGAGTGCTTTGTCCGCATCGCCGCCGCCGATTTTCCAATAGTACGCGACATTGTTCGGCGCTTCGGAATGCAATTGCGGCGCGCCGGCTTGTGTCGCTTTCTCGCCGTCCACGACGACCGGCAGCGGTTCGTACTCCACGTCAATCCAATCGAGCGCGTCGCGCGCGATATAGCGATCGGTCGCGACGACTGCCGCGACGCCGTCGCCGACGTAGCGCACCGTGCCGACCGCGAGCGGAAGATGCGGACCGATTTTGATATCCGGCAAGACCCAGCCGACCGGAATTGGATTGACGCCGCCCGCTTTCAAATCCTCGCCGGTGAAAACCGCGAGGACGCCGGGATGTTTTTTCGCTTTCGTCGCGTCGATCTTTTTGATGCGCGCATGCGCGTGCGGAGAGCGCAGAATCGTCAGATACGCCATACGCGGCAGAGTCATATTGTCGGTGTACCGTCCCGCGCCGGTGATGAGCCGCGGGTCTTCGCGGCGCTTGACGGTCGAGCCAATGATTTGAGTTGCCATTGTTCCTCCAAGTTCAGTCATCAGTTATCAGTTATCAGTCCTTACTGTTCACTGTTCACTGATTACTGATTACTGTTCACTGCGCCCCCGCCGCCGCTTGAATCGCTTTGACGATGTTGTGATAGCCGGTGCAGCGGCAGATGTTGCCTTCGATACCGTGACGGATTTCTGCTTCGCTCGGTTTGGGATTGCGCTTGAGCAAATCCGCCGCGGTCATAATCATCCCCGACGTGCAATAGCCGCATTGCAAGCCGTGATTGTCCCAAAACGCCTGCTGCAGCGGATGATACTTGCCGTTTTTCGCCAGCGCTTCGATTGTCGTCACTTCCGAGCCGGACGCTTGCACGGCAAGCACCGTGCAAGACTTGACCGCCATTCCGTCGAGATGCACGGTGCACGCGCCGCATTGCGATGTGTCGCAGCCGACGTTCGTGCCGGTCAAGCCGAGCGTATCGCGCAAATAATGCACGAGCAAAACGCGCGGGTCAACGTCGTGCTGATGCGTGACGCCGTTGACTTTGAGTTGAACGTGTGCCATAAGTTTTACCTCCGTTGGAAAACGAACGGGTAGAGGGCAGCCGTCCTGAGCGGTTCGGCTTGGCTCACCGTAAACCATGTGGTGAGCGAAGCAAATCCATCCGCCGAAGGATGCCCGGTTTCAAACTGATCGAGCCGCGCGAATTTATCGCGCGGCCATGTAATTCAATCGCATCCCCCCTTTCGTGAGTTGGTTTGCGTGTAGTTTAGTTGCGACACTTTGCTTTCGATGTGAAGCGTGTGCTGGCGCCGTTCGTCGAATTCTCGCTCGTTTGAAACGCGTTTGTTAATCGACATCGGCAATCAACAAGCCGTGACTCAGCCGATAACGCTCACCGGAGTTGCCTAAAGCTCTCTGCGAAAATACTCCAAAGCGGTCCTAGAACAGCAAGAGCCATGAAGGTAAGAATGCAGAGGAAAGCTACCCCGAGATGTACATATCCCAATACCAGCCCGGCAGTAGCTTGGTTATTGCCTGCTAATTGGCCGCCGCTACTGGCGATCTCTTTTCTCGCCAAATGTCCTGTAATCACTGCGATGATCCCACCAAGGATTGGTACGATAGTCCAGGCGGCAATGCCTGATATCAGACTGATAAGCGCCATTGTGCTGGTTTTCTGCCCGCTTGCATATGTAATGTCTACTGGAATACTTTCAGCACTGGGAGCTACGCTTGATATTGGTGAGGGCTCATTCCCTTTGGAGGTTCCCTTTTGATCCTGAATAGGAACAGAAACAAAGCGACTCTCACCGCTACGGGGCTCGGGAGTTTTCATTCCTTGGATTATTCCGTCGCGTATTGATTTCTTGAGCGCTTCCATTTGCTGTTGCCTCAACACAATGATCCCCACAATCTCAAGAGGGATCCCCATGCATACACATGGGATACCGATGCAGGCTCCAATGCCAGTAAGTGAAACGAGTATTCCTCCTAAGGCGAGGAGAAAGCCCATGATGATCAGCGCCCATCCCATAGTTATCCTCCCTTGCGTATTCTCTCAGTATGGCGGATTGTCGCTTCAGCGAAAATTGGATTCGATGGTGATCAACGAATGATTCCCATGGCTTTTTCAATCACTGCCTCCGCAATCGCTTGCGCGCCCTTTTCATTCGCATGGAAACAATCCCCGAATTTATGCTTGGTGATCTTCGCTAGCAAGTCGGGAACCTGACTGTTCGACGCGACGTCACCGGGATATTGGATCCATGTGTCTGCTATCCCGGGTGCGCTGCTACCGCATGTGGGTTGCGGGGCCTCATGACCGTAGAATCTTGGATTGCTATTTGCAATACCCAATTGCTTTGGGCGTCCCAATTTCAAAAACACATCAAGTATATAAGCGTTGTTCAAACCTTGGATCAAATAGTCCGACCTTTCGTAGCATTGGAGAGTACCCAACCAATCATTGCAACTCTTCCCTACCAACCTTAACAAAGTAAAGAAGAGGCTGGATTTGTTTATGGGGTTGTAAACTTCGGTAATCACTACAGTCACATTAGGACGCTCAAGAAGACGGTTCACCTGCCCGCGCAACTCTTGAGACACTCCGTCTGCCGTCTTGTTCACCCACGTCACATAGACATCTGCAGTTTCGGGGGAATGCTTGAGCAGGACGGACGGATTTGCCCAGCCAAAATCATTTGCGCCAATCGTAATTGAAACCAAAGTCGGACGATCGGAAAGATTTCGTAGTACATCATCAACCTGATTCCGAAACCACTTGTACTTATCATCCTTCAGCGTCTTGGAATCAGGTTGCCCCGCGCTGGCTCCAGAGCATGCCAGAAATTTGCTTTTGTCAAAATTTACCTCTCGATAGCTTGATCTCAACAGTTGAGCCACCTTGTACGGATAAGCGCGCGTTGAACGATGGCAAGACGTCCCATCATCCATGAGTCCGTGGCCGGAGGCAATCGAGTCTCCCAATGCAAAGTAGTCAATCGATTGCTTTCTCGCAGCCTGAGTGAGTTTTGCAACTGCGGTCTGCTTTAATTGGGCAACCTGTGTCGCGGCGAGGTTCGCACTTTCAGCGAGAGATGTCTGAGCGAACTGGGCAGCCTGAGTTTGCGCCACCACAATTCCCGTTTGAGCGGCTTTGACCACTTCGGTCTGTGCTAATACAATTCCCGTTTCACCGCCTCTCGCAACTTCTGTCTGGAAGAAGGACTGCTCTCTGGCGTTACATCCCCCAGTGGCGAATATGGAGAACATGACCCAGAGAAATAAACCCGATGCAATTTGAAGCCCTCGTCGTACTTTCATCCTGCTTCCTCTCATGGATAAGTCAACGAAATGCAAAACTCGCCGTAACACTTGACCAGATCAATCAACTCACGTTTCGATTTCTTGAGCGAACGATCTGATACATGCCAACGATGAAGATAGCTTCGACCGCACCAACCAACGTGCCAAAAAGCCGCATGCGTGGCGTGGTCGGCGTAGTGTGCGCTATCTGCCATTGTTTAAGTCTTTGCGGCAGCTTTGTATTGAGCGATGACCTCGCGGATGACAGGCATTAACTCAGTAGGCGCTTACTGCTTCAACACCGACAAGATTTTGTCGATCTTGGCGTCACCTTGAGGAGGCAAATTTCGTACCAACTGCCCCGCAGGGGCCACTTTTTCCGAGTAGAGTCTCGGAAAAAGCGTAGTACCTATCCAATGAAAAGATTGTACAAAAAACAAAGATTTCTTGGACGCGGATTCACGCGGAAAGAACGGATCGAATAAATTTTTTGATCTGATTTTTCCGCGTTTATCCGCGTCCCAGTGTGCTTTATTGGGTTTCGGCTTGTCCGAGGCAGGAACTTCTACCACAGTTCACCCTCTTCTCTTGAAGGTACACTCATCTTCAGTGACCGCTCACTCACTCAAGAGGACGCTCTACCATGGCTTGAAGCCTCCAGCCCAAGACCGAGGATTAGGCAGTGTTCACCGTCATCGTAATAGTCCAGAAGTCTTCCCTCTTCGCGGAATCCAAATCGCTTGTATATGGTCACAGCCGTAGCGTACGACTTATCCGAACTGGTGTCAACGTACAACTTTCGGATCCCAAGTTCTCTGACTCGATCTATGACATACCTCAAGAGCTTTGTGCCTATACCGCACCCCCGACATTTTGGAGCTACATAAAACCAGGTCAGCCAAAGAACGCTTGACCAGTCATACTTGTCTGGACAAAAGCCTGCTACCCCGACGACTATCCCTCCCAGATCCATTGTTGCGACGATATTTCTCTCACGAGATGACGCTACTCTATTATCGTCACTGAAGTACTGACGGTAGTACTCGGCAGCCATATCGCCATCCATTTTGTGATGGGCGGAGATCATTTCAACTACTCTGTCTACGTCTTGTCGAGACATCTCACGGATCGAAAACATTATCACTACCTCTGACTCGACTTATCAGATCCTGCACGTACCGCAACCGGGAAGCCCACTCGTCTATGTCCACCATTTCTTCACCATAGATAAACTCCGAGAAATAGTGGAACCCATACACGAACTTCAGTACTTCTGCCATAGACAATGGAGGCAGAGGGCCCTTGTAGAGGAGGAGTGCTTCCAGCTCATTCTCCGTGGAGTAATCATCCATATTTGGAATTCTATAGTCAAGACCGACTTGCTGTGCTCCGATCTCTTCCAGCAGGGTGACATACTGCTTACGTCTCCGATCTTCATCCTCTTCACTTTTTGTACCTCCTCGTGGCGGTTTGCCTGGCAAGGCCGCTTCAAAGAAGTACCGACAAACCTCGCTGGGTTGCTTTGTGCAGTTGAAGACCTCGTCCTGAAGTCGGTTCCATAACCGTAGACTAACTTTGAGGGCTTCCTTGTCAGTAAGCGAATGGTTTGCAACAATGCAGTTGACAAAACACATTGGAGATGAGTACCTTGTCTTTCCGTACTTCGGATATACGGAAGTATAAAGTACACCGTTAATGCGATCCAGCCGACGTGCGACTAGGTAGATCTCTTCCCAGTCTTCCGTTCCTGGCTGCTCTTTGAGCCAAGCCTCGACTTCCTCGAATCTGTCTCTCAGTCGCGTGTGGATCCGGCAATACACAGTTTTCGTTCCTTGGAACGTTTCTCTACCCACCCTTGTATCCAAACGTATCCTAAGAATAGGTTCGAAGTAGTCGCGGATATATCGTGTCCCCCTTACAACTGCGGAGATAAGGTATGGAGCAAAAATGCCAGCAATGAAAAATAAGCAATCAAGCACTTCAGACATCCGTCACTTCCCTCCGCGATTGAGGCCTTGAGCCTCATATCCATGCCCAACGTCCTATGGAGCGAGGAGAAAGCTACAATGGCAGATAACTTTTATTCCCCGACACACTTATTGCACAGTACACGCGGTTATCTCATGCTACCCGCAATTTCTGTGTCGCATATCCAGCAGAGAGTTTCTCACTCTGCCAGAGCATACTCCTTGAACTTCTCCCTCAACACCTTCTTGTCAAATTTTCCGACGCTCGTCTTCGGGATTTGATCAATGAACACCACATCATCCGGCAACCACCACTTGGCGAATTTGGTTTGCAAATATTCCAGGATTTCTTCTTTGGAAATTTGCCCGGCAGAATCCGGTTTCGGCACGACGCACGCGAGCGGACGCTCTTGCCATTTCGCGTGCGGCACCGCGATGACCGCCGCCTCCAAAACTTTCGGATGCCCCATGATCGCGCTCTCCAACTCCACCGTCGAAATCCACTCGCCGCCGCTCTTGACCAAATCTTTCGTGCGATCCACGATTTGAATATAGCCGTCGGCGTCAATCGTGACGACATCGCCGGTGCGAAACCAGCCGTCGTGAAAGCGGTCTTCACTGCCGGGCGAATTATAATACGCGCGAATAATCCACGGTCCGCGCACTTCCAGCTCGCCCATCGTCGCGCCGTCCCACGCGACTTCGTTGCCCGCTTCATCCACCGCGCGAATCTCGACGCCCGCGACCGGTCTGCCCTGCTTGAACCGCACGCGGAATTGCTCCGCTTCCGGCAACGCGAGCATTTCCGGCTTGACGCGCGCGACCGTGCCGAGCGGCGACATTTCCGTCATGCCCCACGCGTGCAAAATCTGGACGCCGAATTTTTTCTGAAACGTTTCGATCAGCGCGGGCGGCGCGGCGGCGCCGCCGACCGGCATCACGCGCAAACTCGAAAGGTCGTACTGTTCGCGTTCGAGAAACGCGAGCAAGCCAATCCAAATCGTCGGCACGCCGGCGGCAATCGTCACGCGCTCGTTCTGAATCAACTCGGCGATGTCTTGCGGCTGCATATTCGGTCCCGCAAAGACTTGCTTCGCGCCGACCATCGTCGCGGCGAACGGCACGCCCCACGCAAACACGTGGAACATCGGCACGATCGGCAACGCCACATCGCGCTCGGAAATGCCGAGCGAATCCGCCGACGCCGCGCCGAGCGCGTGCAAAAATAAGGCGCGATGACTGTACGCGCAACCCTTGGGCTTGCCGGTCGTGCCGGATGTGTAGCACATCGCCGCCGCGCTTTGCTCGTCGAGCCGTTGCCACTCAAAATCCGGCGACGATTCCGCGAGCAGCGTTTCGTAATCGAGCGCGTTGGGCAGCGACGTTTCGAATGGCGCGTCTGCCATCACAATGTACTGCTCGACGGTTTTGAGTTGCGGCGCGATTTTTTCGAACGCGGGCAGCAAACTCGCATCCACGATCACGACTTTGTCTTCCGCGTGATTCGCGATGTAACTCACATCGTCGGGAAACAGGCGAATGTTGAGCGTGTGCAGCACCGCGCCGCTGCACGGAATCGCAAAGTAGGTTTCGAGATGGCGGTACGAATTCCAACCGAACGTCGCGACGCGCTCGCCCGGCGCGACGCCCAATTTTTTTAGCGCGTTCGCGAGCCGCGCCGCGCGCGCGGTCATATCGGCATACGTGTACCGATGCAGCGCGCCGCCGGGCATCTTGGAGACGATTTCTTTTTTTGGAAATAACCGCCGCGCGCGCTCGAGGAAATGCGTGAGCGTGAGCGGATACTCCATCATCAGACCTTGCATCGCGACCTCCCCCTCCACCAACATTCGTCCGACAAATTCAATAGCCGTTATCTCAAATGATTTTTTCCACGAATTCACACGAACCCTAGCACTTGCGTAACCGCAGGTGCCAGGGTCGCAGCAACACTTGCACGAAACCTGCCTTCGCAGGTTGGGTCTTTAGTCTGCGGAGGCAGACTTTGTGCAGTTGTAGCCGCAGTTTCTAACTGCTGAACAGTTACAAATTTGGAAACAAAAAACGCGCCAATCTCGCGGCGAAGGGCGCGCGCCGTGAGAGGCACGTGAAAGAGCAAGCTGTGAAATTGTGGTCAGGCAGTCGTTGCCGGTATAGCGCATTGCCACCTCGGCTGGATGGCGAACGATCTCGTCTCTGAGATCAAAAAATCTTTCTTGGGAACACCCCAAGTATAACAGCAAATTTCAAATGCTGTCAACCGTAGAGCGGGCTGCCAGCCCGGTCGGTTGCGGACAACACATCAGCGCCCCGACGTTGCCGCGTTTATTGCGGCGATGTTCGGGGCGCGTGTGTTTGCGGGCGCGCATTATTGCTTCGCTATTCTGTCGCGAATTCCGTGTACTGTCTTACGTCTGGCAAATGGAATCCCAGCACGATGTGGTCTTTGGGAATCCCCGCTTTCTCTAGTTCGCGCGCAATCCCATGTTCAGTCCCATCGCGCTGAATCCACACTTTGCCATTGATGATGTCAAGGTGGATGAGGCAACCGTGAATGCGCTTGACATCCTGCCAGCCCACTGAAACGACCATATAGTGGTCGCTTTCACGGTCGAAGACGGCTTCATTTTCAATGTTACCATAGGCGTATTGAATTCGGACGTACTCTTTGAGTACGTTTTGGGCAATTTGGCGATATGGGTCTAGGGTATCCATTTTGCTATCACCTCCGTTTGCGGGTTGAAAACAATGAGCCGAATGCGCTGATTCTCCAGCAAGATTCTACCGATAGGTTCTTCGAACACGCTAACATAGACGGCTTGGCGCACAGCAAGGTAGAGAACGCGGTCGGGCTCCGTGCGATTCAAAATATCATGGTACAGAATGAATTGTCCGACAGCATCCTCCAAGTCATCAACTTCGGATTCGCCAACGAAGCTTTTGACTTCAACGGCTATCTTGTGTCCTTCTTTCTCTGCCGCCAAGAGCCGCTCTGCGCCCAAGTCAACGTACAAATCTTTGAGACCCCATTTGAGTACTAAAGGGTCATGTGTTATCGCCCACCCGTCTTTGAGAAGAGCCTTCTTAACGGCATCGTGATAGATGTCTCGTACTGGCATATCCATTGCTCCGTATTCGACTGCATTATACCTTTGTATGATTGCGCTGTCATCTACCCATGCGGATGCAAACTGACATTACGAGGGCGTATCCGCAAACTGCCCGCGTTACGCCATCGCCGCGCGCGCGCGCCGGCGCTGAAGCCACTGCCACAAAAATATCGCGGCGAACAGCGCGATGCCGATGATATCCAAGTTTTGTTCCGGATAAATCAGCAACAATCCAGCGACGACCAAAACGATTCGTTCCCACCATTGCGCGCGCGTGAGCAACCAGCCGCCGACGCCAGTCGTCAGCGCGGTAATGCCGATGATCGCGGTGATGGTCGTGAAGATGATACTCTCGACGCTGCCGCGCAACAGCAGTCCCACGCCCGCCGGCGCGAGCGTAAACATGAACGGCACGACGAACGCCGGCAGCGTATATTTCCACGCCATCATCATCGTTTTGTACGGATTGCCGCCAGTGATCGCGGCGGCGGCGAAGGGCGAGAGTCCCACCGGCGGCGAGACTTCGGACAGAATCGCGTAATAAAAAATAAACATATGCGCGGCAAATTCCGGCACGCCGATCTTCACGAGCGCCGGTCCGGCGAGCACCGCCGCGACAATATACGACGCAGTGATCGGCAGCGCGAGACCCAAGAGCCACACGGCGATGGCGGTAAAGACGAGCGTGAAAAAAAGTTGCGTGCCCGGGAAGGGCGTGAGCGCGGCGAAGTCAATGATGATGCCGGAAAGTTTCAGCCCCAAGCCGGTCAACGAAAAAACGCCGATGATGATGCCGGCGGCGGCGGTCGTCGCGGCAATCGCCAGCACTTGCTTCGCGCCGGCTTCGAGCGCGCGAAACAAACGCGACGGGGTCAGTCGCGATTCCGCGCGCAAGAAACTTAGAAAGAAAGCGATCACGCTCGCCCAAAAGACCGAGAGAATCGCGGTAAAGCCGCCCAGCATAAAAATAATGATCGTGAAGAGCGAGGTGAGATGATAGCCGTACTTGAGCAACAAGACCTTGACCGGCGGCGCTTGTATTTTTACTTCGCGAATGCCAAAGCGATGCGAGTCCAATTCGACCATCAGAAAAATGGAGATATAGTACAGCAGCGTCGGCACGAGCGACATCGCGATCACTTGCAGATAACTTATTTTCAAAAATTCCGCGATCAGAAACGACGCCGCGCCCAACACCGGCGGCGACAGCACCGCGCCGATGCCGCCCGCGCTCAAAATGCCGCCGGCGTTTTCTTTGTCATAGCCGGCTTTCTTTAGCATCGGATACGCGATCGAGCCGAGCGTGACGGTCGTCGCGACGCCGCTGCCGGACGGACCGCCGAGGAGAAACGACGCGAAGGTCACCGCGCGCCCCGCGCCGGTCGTGCGCTTGCCAAAGAGCGCGAACGACAAATCCACGAAAAACTTTCCCGCGCCGGAGAAATCGAGGATCGCGCCGTAGATCGTGAACAAAATGATGAACGTCGCGGACACGTCGAGCGGCACGCCGAAAATGCCTTCGAGCGTCATATACGAATGACCGACGATGCGCTCCAGATCATAACCGCGATGCCCAAAGGGTTCGGGCAAAGCGAATGGAATCAGTCCGCGGGTGCCGGTGAGACTGTACAGCAAAAAGATGGCGACGAGCGCGGCGAGATGCCAGCCGACCGCGCGGCGCACCGCTTCGAGGATGAGCAGAATGAGCAATCCGCCGAACACGAGATCCTGCGGAAGCGGCACTGCTGCGCGATAAAGAAATTTTTCATAGTCGAGGAGGAGATAGCCAATCGCCGCGAGGGAGAGGAGCGCGAGGAGCCAATCAGAAATGCCGATACGCGTGCGCCACGCGGCGCCGCCTTTGCGCGCCGGATAAAACAGAAAGACCAGCACGAGCGCGAACGCTAAATGGACACTGCGAAAAACCTGCGGCTCCATCGTCGCAAGCGCGAGATAGAGCGCGAACAGCGACATGCCCACCGCCAACGCGGAGACGAACCACCCTAACTTGCCGGGCACTTGGCGCGTCGCGCCTTCAAACTTTTCAATGATCGCTTCGACTTTTTCTGGCGTAACGATGGGTTCGCTTTCGGGGACGACCACCGGTTCGGTTGAGGACATGAATTTTTCCTTTGTGGGGTGGCTCGACCGCCGGGCTACCCCCGCGCTTTTCCGATCCTTCGCCTACGCTCAGGACGGCTCGGTGGCTATCCAATTGACGACACCCCGCGAATCGCGTCTTGTTCTCCACCAAAAAAATCACGCGCGTTTCATCGGCGACCATTTTCCACAACGCCAACTCCTGCCCACGCGCAATCAGCCGCGTCTGCCCGCGCGCATCCACAATCATCCGGATTTCGCGATAGCGCGCGGCGCGCGGCACACCGATCGCTTGCCCGTCCGCCAGCATCACATAATCGTCCAGGCGGTAATATTCCATCACTGCCGGCGAACTGAGTACTTGCGTCGTGAGGAATTCGCCGCTGTCGAGAATTCTGACGCGCTCGGCGACCGGCGCGCCGTAGATGGAATTGATCGAGAGCAACGCAATCTCTTCGCCGGGCTGGACGAAAAAACAAACGACACGCGCCCCGTCCAGCGTGCGGATTTCTAAAACCGGCGCGGGCGAGAGGTTAACGAACGCGAGCAAAAGAAAGAGGGAGACAATCGCACAAGCCGCGCGCAATCGCTTGCTCAAGATTGTCTCCCTCTTCATCCGCGTGTCATTACGAGCCCCGAATGGGCGAAGCAATCTCCGAGATGCATTTGGAGATTGCTTCGTCGCGATCCTTCGCCTCGCTTCGCTCGCTCAAGATCGCTCCTCGCAATGACAGGTCTTCCATTATTTGACCGTGATGCCCTTTTCTGCGTAATACTTGATCGCGCCGGGGTGGAACGGAATCGGCGAGCCGACGGTCGCTTGCGGCAAGCCAAAATTTTTCGCTTCGGCATGCACGAGACCGAGATCGGCTTGCTTATCCACCATCATTTTCAGAATATCGTACGCGAGTGACGCGTCGAATTTTTCATTGACGACGAGCAAATTCGCGACGCCGATCACATCGGTGTCCGCGTCAATGCCAGGGTACGTGCCTTTTTTCATCGTCAGCTTAAAATAGAACGGTCCCCATTTGTCTACCATTTTCTGCATCACGTCGGTCGTGCCCAGGAAACGCACTTTGACGCCGGGCGAATTCGTCAAATCCAAAACCGCTGCGGTCGGCAGACCGCCGCTCCAAAAGAACGCGTCCAGTTTCTTGTCTTTGATCGCGCCGCCAGAATCGGCCGGACTCAGCCGCTGGCGTTGAATGTCCGTCTCCGGATTAATGCCGGCGGCATCCAGAATGCGGTTCGCGATAATTTCGGTGCCCGAGCCGGCGGGACCGACGCTAACACGTTTGCCTTTCAAATCCGCGAGCGTCTTGATCCCGGATTCTTCGGTCGCGATGACGTGCGTATAATTGGAGTACAGCACCGCGAGCGAGCGCACCGGCACTTTGCCGGTGTCTTTGAAGGGACCTTGTCCGGCAAACGCGTCGTACAAAGTATCCGCGAGCGTGAATGAAAGATCGGTTTTGCCGCTTTGAATCAATTTCATATTGTCGACGGACGCGGAGGTCGCTTCCGCCGTCGCGGAAACGTTCGTAATATTTTTGCCGATGAGCGAAGCAAGCCCGCCGCCGTACGGGTAATACACGCCGCCGGTCGTGCCGGTAACGATCGAAAGATTCGTTTTGGGACGCGCGGTCGGCGCGATGGTCGGGGGCACCGCGGTCGGCGCGGCAGTCGGAGGCACCGCCGTTGGCGCGGCAGTCGGGAGTGCCGCCGCCGGCGCGGCAGTCGGGGGCGCCGCCGTCGGCGCGGGCGTGGGTGCCGGCGCGCATGCGGCAAAAATCGCGAGCACAATCACGAGCGCGGAAAAAAGCTTGAGGTTTTTCATCACACACTCCTTGGTGAGATTTGGGGATTCGGTCAACGGTGACAAGCAGATTATATTTGAATTGAGGCGAGTGTCAACAAACTATCGGTTTTGGCTTCCTTGACTTTTGCCGCGCAACACAGAAACAAATTCGGTCAACCGAACCAACCGAATGCCGCGTTGCTCCAAAAAAGCAACGATGTCTGGATCATCGTGCAAACAAAATTATCCTCGTTCACGGTCAATCTTGTGGTAGGGGATGAGCCAGATGCCGGTTTCTTGCGCGACCGGCTCGGCGCTTGGATGGATATTCATCGCGACGATGACGCGCGCGCTATTTTGCGCCAGCAACGCTCCGCGTACGCTGTCCAATTTGTCCGCGAGATTTCGCACCTCGCCTCCGCCAATGCTCGCGCGGCACTCGACCAGTATGGTCAGCGCCTCATTCTCGCGTCGCCCTTCTCCAACCAAATCCACTTCCTCAAAGCGCCCGCCGCCCATATCAATGTAACGGCGTTCCAGAGCCAAGGCGCTGACGCCATAATGCCGCGCGAGATATGGCGGCAGCAACGCGGCGACGAATTCTTCGTAACGAAAGCCAAAAATATTCGCCAGCCCGCCAACTTCTTTGCGCAGTTCGGTGATGTTCAGATCCGTGCGCCGTTGCGCGTCGGCGAACTGTCGTTGTGACTCAGCCAATGCTCTTACAATCGCAGTCAAATCCCGCAGCTCTTGCGGCAGAGCCAGCACATCGTCGGTCAGCAACAACCGTCGCAGATCCTCCCGCCATTCCGGATGTTGCCGCAACAAGCGCGAAAAGTCGGTGTATTCCTTGATTGTAAATGCCATCGCCCGTCTCCGTGGCGCAGTTTTCAGTCTGACCATTGTCCTCTTCCTCGGTTGACATTATACATCATCCGCCATCGTCATTCAAGCCAAGCGAACCGGCGCGGTTGTCAAAGCTTCTGATAAGGTTATAATGCGATTCGCATGTCTCAATCCTCTCCGCTTTCCAGCGACGCACTTAGAAAACACAAAGCACGCCGCGCGCGCTGGCTGGCGCGATTCATTCCGGTCGGCGCGGACACGCAATCCACGAACATCCGCCGCGTCATCATAGACAGCATCGGCGTCGGATTCGCGAGCGCCGCGCAACCGTTTCTGCCGGTTTTGCTCGCGCGCCTCGGCGCGACGAATCAAGCGATTGGGCTTTACTCCGCGCTGCCGGCGCTCGGCGCGCTTTTGTTCGGCATTCCGGCGGGACGCTTTCTTCAATCGCGCCAGCGGATCGTCCCGTGGTTTTCGACCGCGCGCTTGTTGCTCATTTCCTGCTTCGCGCTAACGGGACTGGTCGCCTTTTTCTTTTCCGAATTCCGCGTTGAACTCATCATCGCCATCTGGGTGCTTGCGATCTTTCCGCAAGTCTTGCTGAATGTTTCGTTCACCGTCGTGATGGCGAGCGTTGCCGGTCCGGAAGGCCGCTATTATTTGATGAGCCGGCGTTGGTCGCTTTTGGGATTTACGAACGCGATCACCGTCGCCATCGCGGGGCAATTGCTTTACGCGCTCGCATTCCCGCTCAATTACACGATTGTCTTTGCCATCCTATCGCTGGGTGGTTTGGTGAGTTTCTATTTCTCCAGCCATCTCGAATTGCCCGCTCAAACGCCGCCGCCCTCCCCGGACGGCTCGACGGCGCGAAAGCGCATCGCCAACAGTGTGGCGACGGTGCGCGCCCAACCCGCGTTTGTGCGATTCAACGTCAGCCAGTTTGTCTATCATCTCGGTTGGGGATTGGCAATCCCGCTCTTTCCACTTTATTTCGTCCGCAATCTCAATGCGAATGACGCGGATATCGGCATCATCAATACGGTCAACACGGGCGTCCTGCTGATCGCGTACTTTTTGTGGTCACGCATCTCGCGCGAGTTCGGCACGCGTTTTGCCCTGCTCGCTACGACCTTCGGTTTGGCGCTTTATCCGATCGCGCTCGCGTTTTTGACGAACATCCCCCACGTCGTTTTGCTGGCGGGGCTTGCCGGAATTTTCCAAGCCGGCCTCGACCTGGTCTTTTTTGATACGGTGGTTTCCACGATGCCGCAGGGCGCCGCGAGCGCGTCTTTTGTCGGAATCTATCAAACCACTAAAAGCGTTGCGCTCTTTGCGGGACCGCTCATCGGCACCTCGCTCGCCGGATTCATCGGGATACCCTTTGCATTAATCGTCGCGGGATTGGTGCGCCTCGCCGGTTTCGTCACGTTTGCGGTGGTATTTCGGGAAGAAGACCATGTTGCGTAATCCAGTATTGCGTAATATGCTCTTTGCCCTCGTAACGCATCACGCGACACGCATCACGCAACACGCACTACGTAATACTCGATTACTTCAATGACACCCGACTGGCTTCACGACGCCATCTTCTACGAAATCTTTCCCGACCGCTTTGCAACGAGCGCGCGCGTCGAAAAACCGGCGAATCTGGAAGCATGGGACGCGCCGCCAACGCCGCACGGCTTCAAAGGCGGTGATTTGCTCGGCGTTATCGAGCGGCTCGATTATTTGCAAACGCTCGGCGTCAACGCGATTTATTTCACGCCGGTTTTTCAATCCGCCGCAAATCATCGCTACCACACGCACGATTACTTTCAAATCGATCCGCTCCTCGGCGGCAACGCGGCATTTCGCGCGCTGCTCGACGCCGCGCACGCGCGCGGCATCCGCGTCATCCTCGATGGCGTATTCAATCACGCCAGCCGTGGCTTTTATCAATTCAATCACGTGCTCGAAAACGGCGCGGCGTCGCCGTATGTGGATTGGTTTCAGTTCAAAGAATTTCCGGTGCGTGCCTACGATATCGACGCGCCGAATTACGCGGCGTGGTGGAATTTGCCAGCGTTGCCGAAATTCAATCACACGAATCCGCGCGTGCGCGAATTTCTTTTGCGCGTCGCGGAATATTGGATCGAGCAAGGCATTGACGGCTGGCGGCTCGACGTGCCCGGCGAAATTGACGACGACGATTTTTGGCGCGAATTCCGCCGCCGCGTCAAAGCGATCAACCCGGACGCGTACGTCGTCGGCGAAATCTGGCACCGCGCCGATCGCTGGCTGCGCGGCGATATGTTCGATGGCGTGATGAACTATCAATTCACGCGCGCCGCGCTGGCTTTTTTCGCCGACCTCGACGGCGAAGCGCGGCAACTCATTCACGGGCATTCCTACGGCGACATTCAGCCGCTCGACGCGCCGGCATTTGCAAATGCGCTTCAAGAAATGCTCGCGTGGTATCCGCGTGAGATCGCGCCCGCGCAAATGAACTTGCTCGACAGTCACGACACCGCGCGTTTTCTCTCCATTGCGCGCGGCAACGCGTCCGCGCTGAGACTGGCGTGGCTCGTGATGTTCACTTACATTGGCGTACCGACGCTGTATTACGGCGACGAGATCGGAATGCTGGGCGCGCGCGACCCGGACAATCGGCGGGGAATGATTTGGGATGAAGAAAAGTGGGACAAGAGATTGAGAGATAAAGTAATTTCGTATTGCGTATTGCGTAGACGGTACGTAGCGCTTCGGCGCGGCGATTTGCGCGTTCTTTTTGCGTCCGGGCAAACGCTCGCGTACGCGCGGCAGTTTGAGAGCGAGACGATTGTTGTCGCGCTGAATGCAGCGGGCATGCCGGTGACGTTCGATTTGCCGGTGAACGGCTTGCTTCAAGACGCCGCGCGGGTGCGGGAAGAATGGTCGAACGAGGAAAGCGTCGTCCGCGCCGGGCATTTGTGGCGCATCGAGTTGCCAGCGCGCGGCGCAAAAGTTTGGACAAACATAGGGTAGCAGCCCAGCCGCGCTGGGCGTCCATGCGAATGCAAGCGCGAAGCGTTCGCCCCTACCGGAGAACCCAATGTCTCTCACCTACCCAGCCACTAAAACAATTCCACACACCGACGATTATCACGGCACGCGCGTCGCCGACCCGTACCGTTGGCTCGAAGATTTAGATTCGCCGGAAACGCAGGCGTGGAGTGCCGCGCAGAATGAATTGACGAACGCGTATCTGGCGCAAATTCCGCAACGCGAAAAAATCCGCGCGCGGCTGACCGAACTCTGGAATTTTCCGCGCGTCGCCGCGCCGTTCAAACGCGGCGGACGCTATTTCCAATTTCGCAACACCGGCTTGCAAAACCAAGACGTGCTTTACACGATGCGCACGCTCGATTCAGAACCGCGCGTCTTGCTCAACCCCAACACTTTTTCGGACGATGGCACGGTCGCGCTCGTCAGCTTTTCTGTCAGCAAGGACGGCAAATATCTGGCGTACTCGACGACGACGAGCGGATCGGATTGGCTAACCTGGTGCATCGTGAAGGTTGAATCCGGCGAAATGCTCGACGATATTCTAGAGTGGAGCAAGTTTTCCAACGCGGCATGGATGGCGAACGCGTCCGGTTTTTTCTACAATCGTTACGATGTGCCGCGCGATGGAAACATTCTCGCCAATACCAACCTCAATCAAAAGGTTTACTTTCACCGGCTCGGCGCCGCGC
>JACQGS010000030.1 GCA_016199405.1 Chloroflexota bacterium
ATCTTCCTGTTGAAGGACCCACCAAATTCGATTTCATCATCAATTTGAAAACCGCAAAACAATTGGGACTCACAATCCCACAATCCATTCTCGCGCAAGCGACCGAAGTGATTCAATGAGCGAGAAATCGCGCGGGCGGCTCTTTCGCAAATACGCCATCGTCATCGTCGCAATCGTGAGCGGCGCGCTCGTGCTCGGCGGCGCGATTGATATTTATTTTTCCTATCAGCAAAACATTGCTGCACTCGCCAGCATTCAGCAGGAAAAAGCCGCGGCGGCGGGGATGGAGATCGAGGCATTCATCCAGAGCATCGAACGCCAGATCGGCTGGGTCATTCCGCCGCCGGGTCTCGTCGGCACGGTCAGCATCGAGCAGCGCAGCGTGGATTACACGCGCTTGATCCGCCAAGTTTCTGAAATCACCGAGGTGCGCTATCTCGACGCGTCCGGCAAAGAATGCCTGCGCGTTTCGCGACTCGCGCGCAACTTGCTGGGGTGCGGCGCGAATGTTTCCGCCACTCCCGAGTTCACGATTCCCCGCGCCGGCAGAATTTATCACAGCCCGGTTTATTTTCGCAACGAGTCCGAGCCGTATATGACGCTCGCGATTTCCGAAGGCGCGAATGCCGGCGTCACGGTGGTCGAGGTGAATCTCAAATTCGTGCTCGAGCCCATTTCGCGCACGCGCATCGGCGAGCAGGGCTACGCGTACATCGTTGACCCCAACGGCAATCTCGTCGCGCACCCAGACATTAGTCTCGTCCTCCAGAAAAAAGATCTCTCGATTCTGCCGCAGGTGCGCGCCGCCCGCACGAATCCGCAAACAAATTTATTGGAACGCGATAACAACACCGCGCAAGGCAGCGACCTGCAAGGGCGCGCCGTGCTTAGCACGTACCGCTTTATCGAATCGCTCCGCTGGTTTGTCTTCGTTGAGCAACCCTTGGACGAAGCGTTCACGCCAATCTATGTTTCCATTGCGCGCACGATTCTGCTTTTGCTCGCCGTCATCGCGCTCGCGATTCTCGCCAGTCTCGCGCTCGCGCACAATCTCGTCACGCCGATCAACATCCTGCGCGATTCTGCCGCGCGCATCGGCGCGGGCGCGCTCGATCAACGCATTGACATTCACACCGGCGATGAACTCGAATCGCTCGCGAACGAATTCAATCATATGAGCGCGCGCCTCAGCGAATCGTACGCGACGCTCGAGCATAAAGTGATTGAGCGCACGCAGCAACTCGCGCGCTCGATTGAACGCTTGCAAGGTCTCGCCCAAGTCAGCCAAACGATTAGCTCGACGCTCGATTTGAATCAGGTGTTGAGCAACATCGTCGCGCACGCGGTGCAACTTTCCGGCGCGGACGGCGGCGCAATCTACGAGTTCGACGACGCGATGCAAGAACTTTATCTGCGTGCGACTTTTCAGATGAGCGAAGAATTGATTGCCGCAATTCGCAGTCGTAAGATTGATCTGACCGATCCGACGCTCGCGCGCGCGGCGGCGACGCGCGCGCCGGTGCAAATTAGCGATGTGGCGTCTGAATCTGATTTTGCTTTCCACGAGGTCTACCAACGCGCGGGACTGCGCGCCCTGCTCGTCGTGCCGCTCTTTCATGAAGATAAACTCATCGGCGCGCTCGCGGTGCGCCGCAAAACGACCGGCGAATTTCAATCTGAGACGGTAGACCTGCTCCAAACATTCGCGGCGCAATCCGCGCTCGCCATTCAAAACGCGCGGCTGTTTCAAGAAATCGAAAAGCAAAAATCCGAACTCGCGTCGTGGAATCAAACGCTGGAAGAACGCGTGCAATCTCAGGTCGCGGAATTGGAACGCGTTGGACGCTTGCGCCTCTTCTTGGGACCGCAGGTCGCGGAATTGATCGCGTCGAGCAAGCAGGAAGATTTGCTCGCGAGCCATCGCCGCGAGATCGCCGCGGTCTTTGCGGATATGCGCAACTCGACCGCGTTCGCGGATTCGGTCGAGCCGGAAGAAGTGATCGAAATCATGCGCGAATATCACGCGGCGTTGTCGGAGAAAATCGTTGAGCACGAGGGCACGGTTGAGCATATCGCCGGCGATGGCGCGATGGTCATTTTCAACGACCCGGTGGAGTGCGACAATCCCGCCGAGCGCGCGGTGCGGATGGCAATCGAGATGCGCGCGGCGATTGCCGCGTTGCAAACGAAATGGAAAAAGCGCGGCTTTGATCTGGGCTTTGGCATTGGCGTCTCGCTCGGTTACGCGACGATGGGCGCGTTCGGCTCGGAAAATTTTTTCCATTACGGCGGCATCGGCAGCGTCTTGAACGTCGCCGCGCGTCTATCCGATGAAGCCCGAGATGGACAGATTTTAGTTACGCAGCGCGTCTTCGCCGCGATCGAAGATCGGTGTGAGGCAGAGCCGCTCGGAAATTTGAATCTCAAAGGCATCTCGCAGCCGGTGATGGGATACAATGTGCTCAGGGTGAGGGACAATCTTCTCGTTCAAGCGTGACGCGTGCGTTGAGATTGAGCGGAAAGATGTCATTTGAAATTTTGGAGATAGACGATGCGGTTTCGCATCTCGTCGGCGGAGAGGGAATCCATCAAGCGGAGAACCAAACGGAGAAATTCACCAGTTACATCTTCATCGGTGTAGATCGAGATATACAACCGGGGCGCGTCAGCCATTAGTCGGTTTCTTGAAAGTGATAAAGCCGCGCTCGTCCATCTGCGCTCCGGATTCTTTTAGGACGACTTCAACGCGATGTTCGGTAATCTCTCGCTCAATCTCGTCCCGATGATCAAGATAATAACTAACCGCGTCGTGAACCGCCGCCGCCGTCAGATGCGGATACGACAGAAGAATGTCCTCAACGGAATCGCCCGCGCGATACATTTGCGCGACGAGTCGAACAGGAATACGCGATCCGCGCAGAATTGGCACACCATTCACGCTGGTAATGTGCGGATGCTCGGTTCCTTTTTCGTTAGGTGCAGTTTGAGCGAGGGTAGGAATTGTCATAACGAACTCTTGACGATATTATAACACAAAAGACGCGGCTTTCAACCGCAGATCAACTGGTGATTGTACACATCTCGGCAATGTCATTTCGAGGAGCGTAGTTTGCGACGAGAAATCTCGCATGCGCCGACTGAGATTTCTCGCTTCGTTCGAAATGACAGACTTGTGGGTAATCACCAGCAGATCAAATAAAGGGAGGAGAACCTTGCCAATCCAATATCGTATTCACCCCGCCATCGGCATCGCGCGCGTCGGCGATAGTCCCGACGAATATTTCATCGGACCCGAAGCGCCGCGGTATTTGCCGTCGCCGGTGCCAGCCGATCACGCGCCCGATCCGCGCGCGAAATATCGTGACGCGCTGAACCACATCAAGCGACAAGGCGCGCGCTTTCGCGTGTACGAGACGACGACCGACGCGTCCGGCAAAATCACCCGCGCGCGCGAAATTACGGCAGCCGACGCGGAGATCGAATGGCAAGCGCATCTCGTGAATCGCAAAGCCGCCGCGCTGCGTTTCAATAAAGAGGGTCGGCGCAATGAAGGCATCGCCGACGAAAAACTAATCATCGACGCCGGCGCGCAAAAAATTGCCGGTGCAAGCGCGGCGATGAAACGCGTGAGCGGTGCGTTTATGGGCATGCAAGTTGATCTTGGCGATCTGCTCACCGATAAAGCCGGACGATTGATCGTGCTTGGCGGGTTTGGAAAATCCGCGTCCGTGCCGGCGGGCTTGCCGATTGCTAATTACTCCAACAACGACGGCTGGCACGACGATGTTTCCGATGGTCCGGTGCGCGCGACGGTTCGCTTGAAAGGATCGAACGAAACGGTGCGCGCGGATTCCGCGTGGGTGATCGTCGCGCCGCCGGCATTTGCGCCGGAAATCGAAAACATTATCACGCTGTATGACATCGTGTGCGATATGCAAGCAAAACTCGATCCGTCGCTCGCGGTGACGGACGACGCGCGCCTCTCCTTCACGCGCGATATTTTTCCAATTCTCCGGCGCACGTCGCAAATGCACTGGGTCAGCGATATTTCTGCGCGCGGGCACGCGCCGCAAAAACGCGGGCATTTTCTTTCGCGCATCGCGATCTTGGCGAGCAATGCGGAAGACGCGCGCGCCGAGCGCGAGAAAATTTTCAAACGCCTACGTTCGCCGTTCGGCGGCGGCGGCAATATGCCCAAACTGCCGGCGGCAGTGCAAGATAGCCAACTCGCGGCGACGGTAACGATCAGCGAGGCGCAATACAAACGCATGGAATTGTGGGCGCAAGGGAAATTCAGCGCGGATTGGAATGGCGCAGAACCGGAGCCGGTGTCGCTCGAAAAAATTCCGGTCGAGCAACAGCCACACGCGCTCGATCGCGCCGCGCTCGATGCGTGCGTCGGCGCGGGACGCTTTCCGGGCATCGAGATCGGCGGCGTCGCTTTGGAAATGGAAACGTACGATCGCGCGCGCCCATTTCGGATCGCGGAAAGTTTATTGCCGGGGCATCTCGGCGCGCAGATGGCATTGCCGTGGCAAGCGGATTTTCGCGATTGCGAGTACGAAGAGGAAATTGGTTTGGATTGGTGGCCCGGTCAGCGCCCGAATGATGTGTATCGCGTCGTGAACGGCGAATTGAAACGCGGCTTTTGGGTGCCGCGCGAGGGCGCGTGGGAGGCGGACGACACGCGGCGGCCGATGATGGTGGAGCATTGGAATGAATTAGGGTTTGTCTTGAAACGCGTGATGGAGGGAGAGGAAAAGTTTGTGGAGGTTGAAAGGACGCTTCAAAGTTAAAAGTGAAAAGCCAAAAGCAAAAAGCAATACGCGGAACGCTGAAACTTTGAAACTCTGAAACTTGCAACCTGCAACCTGTAACGTGAAACCTGAAACTTGTGACGTGATAGTCCTCGGCGGCGGTCCCGCCGGTTGCGCGACCGCGATTGCGCTCGCGCGCGAAAAATTCCGCGTCGCGCTGATCGAAAAAACGCGCTACGATGCGCCGCGCATCGGCGAAACGCTCGCGCCGGCAGCGCGCGTCCCGCTCGCGCGGTTGGGTGCGCTTGAAAAATTCTTGCGCGAGGATCACGCGCCGTCGCCAGCAACGCTCGCGGCGTGGGAGAGCGCTGAGCTTGCCGAAAATCATTTCATCGCGAATCCGTACGGCAATGGCTGGCATCTCGACCGCAACCGGTTCGACGCGAGGCTGGCGCGCGAGGCGGAATGCGCGGGAGTGAGTGTGTATGAGGGTGTGAGCGCAAGAACGGTAATTGGTAATTGGGAAGTAGAAATAGACGAGAGCAACCGGGTCGCCGGGAAATTTTTGGTGGATGCAACCGGACGCGCCGGCATTATCGCGCGACAGCAGGGCGCGCAGAGATTGGAATGCGATCGGCTCGTGGGGCTGGTGAAATTTTTCGACGCGCGCGACGCGGCGCCGGATAATCGCACGCTCGTCGAGGCATCGCGCGACGGCTGGTGGTATTCCGCGTGGTTGCCGGATGCGCGGGTTGTCGTCGCGTATATGACGGACGCGGATTTGAAACCGAGCGATCCGCGCGCATTGCCGGAATTTTGGAACGCGCGGCTTGCGGAGACGCGGCATACGCGCGCTCGACTCACTTGTCATTGCGAGGAGCCGCCCTTCACATTCGTTCAGGGTAAACTCCACGGCGACGAAGCAAACTCCAAAATGCAATTAGGGGATTGCTTCGCACGACCCGCTCGCAATGACATATGGACTCTCTCCGCGAGCAGTTACATCTTGGATCGCGTTGCCGGCGAAAATTGGATCGCGGTCGGGGATGCGGCGATGGCGGTCGATCCGCTCTCATCGCGCGGAATTTTCAACGCGCTCGAATCCGGCTTGCGCGCGGCGCGCGCGATAGGGGAAAAAGAGCGCGGCGGCGCGAATGCTTTTGAGGAATATGCCGAGGAAACGCGCGCGCAGTACGAAAAATATTTGCGTGCCCGCGTGCGTTATTACGCAACGGGAATACGGCGGGGTGATTCGGAATTTTGGAAACGGCGTAGCGAAATTATTTCCGCTCCGCGCCCGACCAACGCTTGAATAAATCGGCGTGCTCGACGCCGAGCAGATCGAGCGCGCGCCCGATCGTTTGATTCACAATATCGTCAATCGTCTTCGGACGAAAATAAAACGCCGGCATCGGCGGCAACAGCACCGCGCCGATTTCGGCGACGTGCGTCATCAAACGCAAATGCCCCAAATGCAGCGGCGTTTCGCGCACGACCAAAACCAGCCGGCGTTTTTCTTTTAGCGTTACGTCCGCCGCGCGCACGATCAAATTGTCGTCGTACGAATTCGCGATGCCGGACAGCGTTTTGATCGAGCAAGGGATGACGATCATGCCTTGCGTTTTGAACGAACCGCTCGAAATCGCCGCGCCAATATCGTTGTGGCGATAGGCGGTATGCGCGAGCGCTTCCACTTGCTCGACCGAATAATCCGTTTCGAGCGCGATCGTTTGCTTTGCCGGATTGCTCAACACCAGATGCGTTTCCACTGCCGGGATTTGTTTCAGCACCTCGAGCAAGCGAATGCCGTAAATCGCCCCGGTCGAGCCGGAAATGCCGACGATGATCTTCGATTTCTCAACCAATCTCTATCCTCCGCTGTCCAACTTCCAATCTCCAACTTCCAATTCCCAATTTCTAATCTCCAATCTCTGCGACAGCCGCCCCGCGCCGCGCGTTCGCGCGATTCAGCCATACGAGCGCGCTAAAATAAATCGCGACCATCACGAATGGAATGATTCGCATCATCGCCGGCACACCGGTCGCGCTCGCGACCAAACCGGCGACGAGCGGTCCGGCGAGCGCGCCGGCATCCAGTCCCATATTATAAATGCCGGACGCCAGCCCGATTCCGACGGGGTCGCGGCTTTTTTCTTCGGCGACCAACGTCGCGCTCGTGACGCGGCTCAACCCGCGCGCCAGCCCCATCGCAATAAACAGCCCGACAAAAATCCACGGCTCGCGCACCCATGGCAAAACAAAAACCGCCAGCGACCAGCCGATCACGAGCAAGTGATTCAGCGTTCGAAAATCAATGAATTTGAATATTTTGCCCGAGAGCATCCGGACGACGATGCCGGCAACGGATTTGATGCCTTTGAGCGTTCCGATTGCCACCAGACTCAAGCCAACGCCCAAACCAAAAAGCGGAAAGAACGTGCTAAAGCCGTCGTCGAGAAAATTGATATAGAACGCGACGAGCGTCGCAAATAAAAGCGCGGGGCTGGACGCGCCAAACGCGGCAAAAACTTTACGAATGCCGAGCATCGGATTGCTGCGCGCGGATTTTGCCGGCGCGGGCGCGCCCGCGAATTTCGGCAGCGTGAACGCGAGCAGAATTGTGCCGAGCGGCATCAGCCCCATCGTGATGAAGGTGATTGAGTAGCCAAAGTGATCGGCAATCGCACCGCCGAAAAACGCGCCGAGCGCGTAACCGCCGGAGAGCGCGGCAGTGTACCAGCCCATACGCGAGCCGTGCGATTGATCGGACGCTTGCGCTTGAATGGCGACCGGCAGCATGATCGTCGTGATCGCGCCGAACGCGAATCCGTGCAGCGCGGTGAGTAACAAAATCCAGGCGAGATCATCGCCAAAGCCAAAGCCGACGGTGCTGAGAATAAACAGCGCGGCGAATGCGACGATCAGTTTGCGCGCGCGCGCGGCGGAATAGAGCGCGCCGGTCGGCAAGCGCGACGCGAGTTGCAAAAACGCGAAGAGCGCGGTCACCGCGCCGATCAGTTCGACGCTATAGTTGGCGTGGTCAAGAAAAGGCGGCAGAAATGTATTCATGCCGCCTTCCGCCGTCGTCACGAGCAAGCTCGCGAGATAAATTTTCCAGAGAGTCATTGGAAAAGTGACAGGTCTCAAGTGACAGGTGCCAAGGGGTCGCTCTTGCTCGTCACTTGTCACCTGCCACTTGTCCCCTTACTTACAATTCGCTTTGACGAACCCGCTGTCCTCAAGGGCTTTGACAAACGAATTGTCCGCCATGGACTCCGCCGTCATCTTTTTCTCGACGGCGGCTTTGTTTTCCGCAATGCTCGCCTTCAAGCCGTCAATCGTCGCGTACGGCGCGCACTGCAGTAAGACTTGACTCATCCGCTTGTAACCGCTTTCGAGAACGTCCTTGTCATCCAATTTCAAGTACGTGGACAAGGATTTGACGACCGCATCCTTATTCTTGGCGTCTCGGATGAACCCGGTCGCCTGCACCATGCTTTTCACAAAGCGGTCCACGACATCTTTGTTCGCAGCGAGATACGCTTTGCTCGCGGCGATGCCCGTGTGCTGATACACGATCGGTTTATTCCACATACTTTCCAAGATGACCAAGCCGTCCTTGACCGCTTTGACGGAGAGGTCGGGATTCATCACGGTGCCGTCGATTTGTTTCGCCAAGAGCGCGGCTTCGCGTTCGGGCTCCGTGCCGATGGTGATGTACGTGACATCCTTATCCGGATCCAGCTTGAAAATGTCGCGGACGGCGATCCGCGTCACGGTATACGATGAACCGGACAATCCGCTGACCCCGAGTTTTTTGCCTTTCAAGTCCGCGGCGGTTTTGATCGCGGGCTGGACGACGAAATCGTAGTTGGGTGTGTTGACGAGACCCCCGATCAAAAGCAAATCGGCGCCACCCGCCGTCGCGGCAATGGCGCCCGAAGGCGCGGTGATGGCGAACTGCACATCTTTCGAGACGAGCGCCGTCGCGGTTCGCGTTCCGCCGTCCACAAAGACGACGGTAACGTCGAGATTATTCTTGTCGAAGAGTCCGGCGTCTTTGGCAACCCACACCGGCAGCGGATCCGGATTGAGCGTCGAGTACGCGACGGTCAGTTTTACTCTCGGCGCGCTCGTCGCCGTCGGCGGAACGGCTGTGGCGGGAACTGCGGTGGGCGGCACCGCCGTAGGTGCCGTTGTCGCGACTGCCGGCGCGGCGGTCGGCGGGGCGGCGGTGGGTGCCGGCGTTGGCGCCGGCGCGCATGCCGCGAGCGCGATCGCGAGGATCGCCATCAATCCCAGAAACTTTTTCATCTCTTCTCCTCCTCAAAAATATTGCGGACGATGCGGTGTCCGCGCTCCAACCGATGAATGCCCACCCGCACTTTGGGCGCTTACATTCGCTTTGGGCGCCACGCATCAAAGCGGCGTTCAAAACGATTCACCAAATTCGTGATGAGCACGCCGAACGTGGTGATGATAAACAAGCCGACAAACAGCCGGTCGGTTTGAAACATCGCCGCCGCGTTCGCCATCATCAAGCCAATCCCGGCAGTCGCGCCGATCAGTTCGCCGACGACGATCCCGACCAACGCCCTGCCCAAGCCCACGCGCACGCCGGCGAGGATGAACGGGACCGAACCGGGCAGCGCAATCGTGCGAAAAATTTGCCAATCGTTCGCGCCGAACGAGCGCGCCGCGCGCAAGAGCGTTTCATCGAGCGAACGCACGCCGGATTGCGTGTTGATGATGATCGGGAAAACGCCGCCGAGAAAGACGAGCGCGACTTTGGACCAGATGCCAATGCCCAGCCAAATGATGAGCAGGGGCGTCAGCGCGACGCGCGGCGTGGCATTGAGCGCGGAGACAAACGGCTCGAAGACGTGATGGAAGGTGCGATACCAGCCGAGCAGCAACCCGAACGGAACGGCGACGAGGAGCGCGAACGCAAAGCCGAGGACAAATTCTTGTCCACTGACAAATAGATTGTTCCAGAATTCCTCGGTGCCGACCATCTTGAACGCGGCGAGCGCGATTTTGGACGGCGCGCTCAGAAACAGCGGCGCGATCTTGCAATCTCTTCCCACCCAATCCCACACCAAGCAATTGGTGCCGACCCATTCCCATATCGTGAAAAAGACGAGAACGGAAGAGAGACTGAGAAGGGGTCCCCGATAATTTTCCAAGCCGCGGATCACCGCGACCTCCTCGGCTGATTGTTGCATCGCGGTTGATGGTGCCACCGCAATCCTTTGAAATTCTTCACTCTTTGGCTCGCTTTCTGTCGGAGAAGTAGCATAGCCCCTCGTGGGCGACGCGCACAAGGCGCTACGCTACTCCGGCATACTGCAAGTACAGGATTAAGCGCGTTCCGTTGCCTGCAAAAACATTCCCGTCTTGCTGGCTTCTTCTTCGATCATCCCCCACAGTTCATCCTCGTATTTCAAAAACTCGACCTGACGTTTTATTTTGAGCGGACGGGGGCGCGGTAGATTGATTGGCACAACCGATTTGATTTTGCCCGGGCGCGCGGTGAAAACCGCGACGCGGTCGGATAGGTAGATCGCTTCGGTGATGTTATGCGTGACAAAAAGCGCGGTCTTGCGCGCCGCCGACCAAATGCGCAAGAGCTCCGCTTGCATAAATTCGCGCGTGAGCGCGTCGAGGTTCGCGAACGGCTCGTCGAGCAAAAGAATGTCGGGGTTGGTCGCGAGCGCGCGGGCGAGATTGACGCGCTGCTGCATCCCGCCGGACAATTCATTCGGAAAGCGCTCTTCAAAGCCGGCAAGCCCCACCAACTTGATAAACTCGCGCGCGCGATTTTGCGCGCCCGCGTCGCGCGTGCCCTGCAGCTCCAGACCATAGATCACATTACCCATCACCGTACGCCAGGGCAAGAGCGCCGGCGATTGAAAGACCATCGCGCGGTCTTTGCCGGGTTGGGTGACCGCTTTTCCGTCAATCCGGATTTCACCGCGCGCGATCGGGGTGAGCCCGTCGATCGCGTTCAGAAACGTCGTTTTGCCGCAGCCGCTGGGACCGAGGAGCGAAACGAATTCGCCGTCGTCCACCTGCAAACTGACGTCATCAAGCGCGAGGAATTGTTCGCGCGTGCGCGCGATGTGATATTCAATCGAGACGTTCTTGGCAGTTAGTTTTGGAGTCGGCATGTCTTTTTGAACGTGACACGGGGCAAGTGACATGGGAAGGCACAAGTCGGAAAGGTTTGCCGTCTCACTTGCAACTTTGCTTGCCACTTGCCACCGGTCACTTGAGCAAATGTCCCCATTTTTCGCGCGTCGCGCGTTTCACTTCTACGCTGGGACCGATTGCCGGCGGGAATTCATCTTTCCATTCGTATGGGCGACACGCGTCGATCAGCAAGCGCGAGTTGAAACCCTTTTGCCCGGGTCGGATAATCGGGTCGAGCGGACCGCTCCACGCGCGATGGATGATATCCATTTGCGTCGCGGGGTCGGAGCGCGTCAGAATCGCCCACACGACATCATCCAAATCGGTGACATCAATGTCTTCATCGACGACGACCGTGATGCGACCGAGATAGCCGGTCGCGCGCGCGCCGGTCGCAATCAGCAGCGCTTGCTTCGCGTGGCCGGGATAGCGTTGGTGGATGCCGACGACGGTCAGCAAGCGACAGCCGCCGACTTCGTGACACCACACGCCGCGCACATCCGGCACGCCGGCTTGATCGAGTGTACGCTTGAGTAACGCGGAGCGCAAATACGCGCGAAAACGATGCGGCTCGTATGGCGGTTTGTTCGGCGGGACGCCGAGCAGAATCGGATTGTGGCGATGATAAATGGCTTTCACTTCTATAAACGGTTCCGGGCGTTGCGAGGATGCGTAATAGCCCGTCCATTCGCCAAAGGGTCCTTCGGGCAAACGTTCGGTCGGATGAATGAAACCGGCAAGCACAATTTCCGCTTCCGCCGGAATCGGTAAGCCCGTATGTTTTTCTTTCACGACATCGTACGGGCGTCCGCGCATTCCGCCCGCCCATTCGTACTCCATCATATCGTCCGGTAATTCGACCGACGCCGCGATGAACAACAGCAAATCGCCGCCGGCGACGAGCGCGATGGGGCACGGCTCGCCGCGTTCAAAATATTTGTCGCGATGCACGCGCCCGTGCTTGCCCGGCGAAATGTACGACCCGATGCGCTGCGCGTCGTGAATCATCGAGCGATACACGCCCAGATTCACAAAGCCGCTGTCCGGATCGCGCGTGATGTTCGGCGAGCCGGTGCCGATATATTTGCCGCCGTCCTGTTCGTGCCATCGGGGCACCGGAAATTTGTTGACGTTCACGGCATCGCCTTCGATCACGTTTTCAAGAATCGGCGCGGCGTTCACGAAATTCACCGGCAATCTTTTCAAATCGGCGATGCGCTTCTCCCACGCCTCCATCAACTCCATCTTGCCGATGTCGAGCGGCATGCCGAGCGTCAGCGCGAGCCGCCGGCGATTGCCGTTGGCATTAAGCAATATGCGCATGCCCTGCGGGTAACCGGGAAATTCATCCATCAGCACCGCCGGTGATTCGTCGGTGTGATGCAGCATTTCCGCGATCTGCCCGGCGTCCGGGTCGAGCGGCGCGCCGCGCACGTGTTTCAATTCGCCGATTTGCTCCGCGCGCGCGAGCCAATCGCGGAGGTCGGTGTAGTCGAGATCGGTTGTGGTCATTTTCATTTGAGTTTGTGCGAGTGTCATTAGTTCCTTTCATAAAGGGTAGTAGCCCAGCCGCGCTGGGCGTCCATTGAACTCCTGTCCGCTAGCGGATCCATCCGAAAACGAGATAGATGATTCCGAAGGTCAATAGGATTGTGTGCATTCTCAAAACGAACAACAACGAGTTCGACTTGAGAGAGAATACATCCAACCATTTGAATGGCTCGGGTTGTTTCACATCCCCGAACAAGCCGGGCACAAGCATTCCCAGTCTCTTCTCTATTTCAATAATATGCGTGAACTTCATTACTTCAACTTTCCTGTGATAAATTGTAATCTTCGAGCCGAAAAAGGCTGCAATGATCAAGAGAAGAGCCACAGCAGAAGTTGCCAGAACATTGCCCAGACGCCAGTCGATGCCCACAAGCGCAACGGCTAGCACGGCTTCAATTTCCAATGACTTCCAGGTCTGTGCGCGTGTCTGAAAATGATCTTGCCATTCCAATTCCAGACACTTGAGCAAGACTTGTTCACTTGGCATGGTTTGCTCATCTTGATTCATGACTTATCCCCCTTGCTCTCAAACCGCTCATTCTTCCGATATGCCGTTGCTTGCGCCGTGCTGTCCCGCCAGGCAGCGCGGCTGCCCGGCTACCCATTCGCCGGCAAGACGGTAATATACTCCGCCGGCAATTGCAGAAAAACGTTGTCGCCGCGCCGAACGCGATGCGCCGGGTTCAGCCGCGCGCGCATCAACTGCCCGCCGACCTGAATCTGGCAATCGTACATCTCGCCCAAAAAAATCGCCAATTGCACTTGCCCTTCAAACAAATTCTGCGTGTTCGCCGGTTTTTCCAAATGCACAATGATGCTCTCGGGCCGCGCGGAAACCAGCACGGCGTCGCCGGCGCGGATGCCGGCCGGCACCGTGCACTGCAAAACGCCATGCTCCGTTTCGACCGCGCCGGCGCGCGCGGTGCCGTGAATAAAATTCGTCGAACCGATAAAATCCGCGACGAATTGATTTGCCGGCGTGAGATAAATATCGCGCGGATGCCCCATCTGCATGATTTTGCCGTCGTTCATCACCGCGATCACGTTCGACATCGCCAGCGCTTCGGATTGATCGTGCGTGACGTAGATCGTCGTCAGCCCCAACTGCCGCTGCAATTCGCGCAGTTCCACGCGCATTTGCTCGCGCAATTTTGCGTCGAGGTTCGAGAGCGGCTCATCCAGCAACAAAACTTTCGGCTCGCCGACGAGCGCGCGCGCGAGCGCAAGGCGTTGCTGTTGCCCGCCGGAAAGTTTCGGCGCGGGGCGGTCGGCGAGCGCGTCGAGTTGGACGACGCTGAGCGCGCGCATCACTTTGTCTTTCACTTGGCGCGCGTCGAAATGTTTTTTGCCGACGCGCAAAGGGAACGCGACGTTTTCAAACACGGTCATGTGGGGCCAAATCGCGTAGGATTGAAACACCATTCCAATATCGCGCTGATGCGGCGCGACAAAAATCCGGTCGCGCGGCGAAGAGACGACCTGCGCGCCAATAAAAATCGTGCCCTCATCGTGCCGTTCCAGCCCGGCGATGCAACGCAGCGTCGTCGTTTTGCCGCAACCGGACGGACCGAGCAGGGTGAAAAAGCGCCCTTCTTCAACTTCAAATGAAATGCCATTGACCGCTGCGACAGACGCGGTTTTCTCACCGACGAATTTTTTTACGAGATCGCTGATTTTGAGCATGGTTAGTCTCGTACTCCAAATCGCCCGCCCAATTTTTGCGCGCCGAAAACGAGCACAATCAAAAACGTAATGAACAGCACGCTCATCGCGGCGAGGCGCGGGGTGTTCCCGCCCTCGATCATATCGAAGATCATCACCGCGATCACTTGCGATTGACTGCTCGCCAGCAAAACCGACGTCGAAAGTTCGCGCATCGAAACGGTAACGATATACACCCAGCCGGCGAGCAAGCCGGGTTTGAGAAGCGGCAAAGTGATTTTCAAAAACGTATGCCGCCACGATGCGCCGGCGACTTGCGCGGCTTCTTCCAGTTCGCGATGGATTTGCACCATCGTCGCGGTCGTCGTGCGGATGCCGTAGGGCATAAAGCGCGTGATATAGGCGATCAACAAAATCCAGAGCGTGCCGTACACGCCGATCCGGAACGTGAGATAGACCCACATCAAACTGACCGCCATGACGAGACCGGGCACGGTAATCGGCAGAAACGCCATCAAGTCGAGGAGCCCGCGCCCGCGCCAATTCGTGCGAACCGTAATCCACGAAATGATCGCCGTCAAGACCATCACCAGCGTCGCCGCGCCAATGCCGAGCATCAGCGAATTCGTGAACGCCGCACGCGCGCGCAGGCAAAACGATTGCCCGGGCTGGCAGTCCAGGATGTTGAACGCGGCATAGTTGTCGAGCGTCAACTTGTCGAGCATATCCAGAGCGGGCGGCGTAAAATACGGGATGACCGAGCCCCACAGCAAAATGAAGAAGGGCAAGCCGACGATGAGGAAAAAGTAAAACAGAAACAGCCCCATCGTCACATAACGGCCCTTGCCGAGTTCGATCGTGCGCGGGCGGTACGCTTTGCCGCTGACGGTTGCGTATTTTTCCGAGCGCTTGAGCGCGCGGTTATAGAAATAAATGCCGACGACGGACAGCCCGATGAGAATGAGCGAGTACGCGCTCGCCAGCCCGAAATCAGGCGGAAAACCTTTCAGCGCGAGATAAATGCGCGACGTGAATACCGGAATGCGCGTGGGCGCGGACAACCCGATCAACGCCGGCACCTCGAACGATTCCAGCCCGCGAATGAACATGATGAGCGTGACCGAGGCGAGCGCCGGCAACATCAACGGCAGCGTGACGCGGCGCAATGTCGTCCACGTATTCGCGCCGGCGGTCGTCGCGGCTTCTTCGAGCGCGGGGTCCATCGAGCGAAACGCGGCGGTCATCAAGACGAACACGATCGGCGAGAGATGCATCGCCTCGACCCAAACCATTCCACCCAACGTAAACACATCAAAGGGCGGCGAAGCCAGATTGAAAATCGAAACGAGCGAGCGATTGATAAAGCCGATGCGCGGCGAGAGCAGATAAATCCACGCAATCGTGTGCAAGACGCCGGGAATAATGAACGGCACGAGCGTCAACGAATAAAAGAGCGATTTGAGCGGCGTATCCGTGCGTTCGAGAATCCACGCAAGCGCGGTCCCGACAACCAGCGCCAGCAGGGACGAACCGAACGCGTAGATGGTTGAGTTGAGCAACAAGGGATAGAGCGTGGGGTCGGCGTACGCATGCAAAAGATTATTAAATGTGAATTCCCCGGCGACGCCGGGATCGCCGGTTTTGAACGCGCCGACGAGGAGCATTCCGATTGGAATGACGGTAAAGTACGCGACGACAACCACCGGCACGCCGAGAAAAATCCAGCGCGGGTCGAAGCGGAAATTTGAAAGCCGCGGGCGTGGAATGGATAGTTGCATTGACGTGACGTGTGACGAGTGGCGAGTGTCGAGGAAAAACCTCGTCACCCGTCACTCGCCACTTGAACCTTTACTTGATTCCGAACAACACCTGATACTCTTTTTGCACGTCACCGGCTTTCAGCAACGTTTGGGGGTCGCCGTAGAAAATGTTGGCAAAACCGGCCAAGAGACCTTCAGGTTTGGTCTTGATGCCGGGGCGTAGCGGAATGCGGCCGGCGGCAACCAATGACTCCTGACCTTCCACCGAAAGATACCAGTCAATGAACACCTTGGCAGCGTTCGGATTCTTGGCATTCTTGGTTATCGCGATGACATGCGGGAACGCGTACGCCGTATCGGTCTTGACCATTTCGATCGGCGCTTTCTTGTCTTGCAAGGACAAGACGCGGTGCGCGTACACGTTGGGGGTAACATGGAATTCACCCGCGACCAAAAAGTTCGCGAGCTCGGTATGCCCTTTGACCACGCGCGGCTTTTGCGCGGCGAGTTTGGTCCAGAAATCTTTCGACTTGGCTTCCCCCATCACTTTCTGAGTGTACGCCATCATGGGCCAATCGTCCGCCTCTAACGCGATCTTGCCCGCCCATTTTGGTTCCAGCAAATCTTCGATCTTTTTGGGCGCGTCTCCTGGCTTGACGAGGTTGGTGTTGTACGCCATCACGACCAGATTCAAGCGTTCAGCCGCATACGCGCCTTCGGCATCATACGCGCTGGCGGGATACGCTTTGGTTTCCGGCGAGAGATACTTGCCCGTCACGCCGACGCTGAGAAGTTGCACGATGTTCACGTCGGTCGTTTCGACGATGTCCGCGATATGCGTGTTGGCGCGAAATTCAGTGAGCGCTTTTTGCGTCACGTCTTCACTCGAGCCGCGGAAAAATTCCACCTTGATTTCTGGATATTTCTTGGCGAACGGCGCGAGGACTTTGTCGAATTCCTCCGCGTTGAGGGACGTATAAATCATCAACTTGCCCTCTTTTTTCGCGGCGTCTAGCAAAGAGACCGTTGGCGCGGCGGTTGGCGGAACGGCTGTCGCCGCAGGTGGTTGTGTCGCCGCGGGTTTCGGCGCGACGGTCGGTGGGGCAGCGGTCGGTACCGGCGTCGGCGCGGGCGCGCACGCGACGGCGATCAAGGCGATCCATGCAAGCACGAGAAACTTTTTCATTTTTCTTCTCCTCCTCTAAAGTTTTTGGGTAGCAGGGCAGCCATGCTGCCCGTCAACGCGACGCCCAGCGCGGCTGGGCTTCTACCCGTCAACGAAATCTTGTCACCGTATTCACCAGTGCGGGCTGACCTCCTTTCACCACGCGCGACGCGCGCGAAGTCGCGCGGGTAACTATTTCAAAGAGCATCTAGTACGAAATACGTTCATCGCCGAAGAAAATTGCAGTTGTGTTCCCACGCTTCGCAATGACAAAAGACGACTTTGCAAATGCCCTGCCTCGAGTCGCGCGATTTGACAAACCTTTGCCTCAGACTATAATAGTGCCATTCCGCCTGCCTCTTCGGGGGTAGGCCGCGAGACCGTACTCACCCGAGTACGGTTTCTGCTTTTCTTGGAGAAAAGTTATGCGCCCCAGAATGTGCATCTATATTGATGGCTTCAATCTTTACTATGGCGCAGTCAAGGACACTCCATACAAGTGGTTGAACCTGCGCCGAATGTGCGAACTGCTATTGCCTGAATACTCTATCGAGATCATCAAATACTTTACCGCCCGCGTCAGCGCCCGCAAAGATGACCCCGACAAGCCAACCCGACAGCAGATTTATTTGAGAGCGCTTCGCACATTGGACAACCTAGTACCCTGTCTCAAAAGTAATCCGTCTGAAAGGCAAGGAGAAAAGCGAACTCCGTAGACTGAAACGCATGGGTAAAACCGAAGCCCGCTTGCTGGACCGGGTGCGGATTATTCTTTGGGCCGATCACGGCGTTAC